>QQUD01001112.1 GCA_008501785.1 Chloroflexota bacterium | reverse complement strand
CATCAGAATTCCAATCAAAGCATAACCAATACTCTTTTTTTCTCTGAAAAATAAGTGGCGACTCAAAAAATGAGTCGTCACTCAAAACAACAAAAGAAAGTGAAAACATGGCTCAATTGCAACTCAACAATCGGCGAGAAAGAAGAATTGCTGCCCGGAAGGCACAAATTTTGGACGCAGCCGCTCAGGTGTTTAGTCGCCAAGGGTATGAACGCGCCACCACCCGCGAAATTGCCGACATAGCTGATGTTTCTGAAGGGACACTTTATAACTACTTCAACAGCAAAAGGGATTTGCTAATTGGAGTAGCCAAAGCTTATGCAGATCAAGTGGCAAAAGAAATTTCACGGGTTGATGCTGAAGATTTTGGCGAGATGTTAGCCAGTTTAATGGCAAATCGGTTCCGGACTGGTAGAGAAAGACGTTTATTCATGCTATTTCTTTACGAATCACGTAATAATGAAGATGTGCATCAATATTACGTGCAAAACGCCATGCACCGCATCATCGACGAAACAGAAAAGCGCATCAAGGTTCTGATTGCCGAAGGACGCATGCGGTCCATCGATCCGGTGGTGGCGGCTCGCATGTTGAGCGCAACGATTATGGGTTTTGCTGCGCTTTTCGAGCTAGGTGCATCTGTTGACCATACTTCCCCTGAAAAACTAGGCGAGCAAGTCACCGATATTTTTCTCAACGGCCTGAGCGTGCAAGAAAAAGCTAGAGAATAGAGCTAAAAAGGCTAAAAGCTGAAACCTGATACCTTTAACAGGAGACAAAATGACTTTTGAATGGGGAAAACAAACGTTTGTGATGGGGATTCTCAATGTAACCCCAGATAGTTTTTCAGGCGATGGCCTGGGTGGGAGTGATGTTATTGATAAAGCCGTTGCTCAGGCAGAAAAGTTTGTAGCCGATGGTGCGGACATTTTAGACATTGGTGGTCAAAGTACACGGCCTGGCAGCCAGCCCATTAATGCGATGGACGAAATCAAGCGTGTTGTGCCCGTGATTAAAGCGGTGCGACAGGCCGTAGAGGTTCCCATTTCTGTAGATACGTACTGGGCAAAAGTGGCTGATGCCGCGCTTGTGGCGGGAGCAAATTGGATTAACGACGTTTGGGGGCTAAATATGGACCCTGATTTGGCGGGCGTTGCCGCGCAAGCCGATTGTCCTGTGATTTTGATGCACAACCGCAGCAAACCAAAGGATGTTGCTCAAGAAGAACGGCTGGGCGGCCGGTTTGTGGGTGTGGAATATGATGATTTGATTGAAGACATTAAGCGTGAACTCTTAGATAGTGTTGAGCTGGCTTTGGCGGCTGGGGTAAAAGACACAAATATTATTCTGGACCCAGGCGTAGGTTTTGGCAAAACAGTTAGCCAGAATATGAGGATAGTGCATGAGTTAGATCAGTTCAAGTCGTTACGATTTCCCATTTTGTTAGGTACATCGCGTAAATCGTTTATCGGGTACACGCTCGATTTGCCACCGGATGATCGCATTGAAGGTACGGCCGCTACCGTGGCCATCGGCATTGACCGAGGCGCCGATATTGTGCGTGTTCATGATGTCAAACCCATTGTACGCGTAGCCCGAATGACAGACGCGATGGTGAGGTAAAGAATTATTTTAGAGATTGGAGATTAGAGACTGGAGATTGATGCCAATCCCCAATCCCTAATCCCCAATCCCCGAACAGGGAGCAAATTATGTTAGATTTTCGTCCAGATGAAGAGCAGAAAATGCTCATTGACGCGATTATGCGCTTTTCAGAAGAGCGTGTACGCAAGGTGTTCCGGGATGCGGAAGAAGATGGCACCATTCCTGATGACGTGGTAAATGCGGGTTGGGAAATGGGTGTGCTGCCAACGAGTATCCCTGAAGCATATGGTGGCTTTGGTGAATATTCGAGCGTTACCAATGTACTTGCTGCAGAAGAGTTTGCCTGGGGGGATTTGGCGATTGCACTCAATGTGATGGTTCCAAATTTGGTGGCTGTGCCGCTGATGTTGGCTGGCACGGATGCCCAAAAGGAAAACTATTTGCCGATGTTCTGTGATGAAAAGATGCCGCAGGTAACGGCCGCTTTGACAGAACCCGTGGTGCGCTTTGACCCATACAAGTTGGCAACAACGGCCGTTTCCACCAACAACACCTTTATCCTCAACGGTACCAAAACTGTTGTCCCACTGGCAGGTAACGCTGATCTCTTACTCGTTTACGCCAACGAAGATGGCAAAACGCAGGCATTCCTGGTTCCAACCGATGCTGAAGGCGTGACAATTGGTGAAAAAGACAAGCTGATGGGCATCAAAGCGCTGCCGACCTTCATGGTTACATTTGCTGATGTGAGCGTGCCAGCTAAAAACAAGTTGGGCGGCGAAGCAGGCATTGATTTTGCCATGCTGCTCAATCACAGTCGTGTGGCACTTGGTGCGACTGCCGTGGGCATGGCTCGTGCAGGTTTTGAATATGCACGCGATTATGCCAAACAGCGCGTCCAATTCGGAGAACCGATTGGTCATCGCCAATCCATCGCCTTCATGCTGGCCGACATGGCGACTGATATTGACGAAGCACGTCTCTTGGTGTGGGAAGCAGCCTGGATGATGGATCAGGGACAAGATGTGACCCGCGAAGCAGCGCTGATGAAGCAGCGTATTGACGGTATTGTGGTTGATGTCGCAGATCGTGCACTGCAAGTGCTAGGCGGCTACGGTTACATTCGCGAATATCCAGTCGAATTGTGGCTGCGCAATGCACGTGGGTTTTCATCGTTTGATGGGCTTGCTATCGTTTAGTCGTGTCGTCATTAGTCTTTTAGTCGTTAGTCGTAGAAGAGCCACTTTTCACCGATTACTGATTACTGATTACTGATTACCGATTATGGAGATTTTAAATATGATTAGTTTTGAACTACCTGAATTCATTGTAAACCAACAACAGCTCCTGAAGATGGTGGCTGAACAGGCGATGCGGCCTTATTCGCGGGAACTGGATGAGAATGAACATGCGCGGCCGAAGGCGTTTGTGGATATGACGTGGCCGTTTACGCAGCAAATGATGGCGCGGGCGCTGAAATCGGCAACAAAGCACACAAATGGGCAAGTCAACGGTAGCAGCAATGGCGCTGCCAAACCCAAAAAACCAGACTTTTCCACACTTTCTATGATCTTTATGGTGGAGCAGTTAAGCTGGGGTGATGCAGGTCAATACCTTTGTTTGCCGCATCCGATGTTGGGCGGCGCGGCAGTTCAATCTGCTGGTACGCCTGATCAGCAATTGCGCTTCCTGAAGCCGTTCACCGAAGGTGATCCGAAGTGGGGCGCGATGGCGATTACGGAGCCGGATGCAGGGTCTGATAACAGTTCGATGCGGACAACGGCCGTTTTTGACGAGTCCACCAACGAATGGATTCTCAACGGCGAGAAAATCTTCATCACCAGCGGCAAGCTGGCGCTCGAAGAGTCTGAAGGTTTTTGCGTAGTGTGGGCAACGGTTGACCCGAAAGCTGGGCGGGCGGGGATTAAATCGTTTGTGGTGCAAGGGCACACGCCTGGGGTGTCAGTTGCCAAAGCAGAGCATAAGCTGGGCATTCGTGCCAGCGATACGGTGGCGCTGCATTTTAACGATGTACGCATACCGTTCGATAATTTGCTGGGCAGTGCCGAAGTGCGCAAGCCTGGTGCCAGCACAAAGGGTTTCAAAGGCGCGATGAAGACGTTTGATGCGTCGCGTCCGGCAGTAGCAGCCAGTGCCGTGGGCATTGCCCGAGCTGCGGTTGAGTTTACCAAAGAGAAGCTGGCAGAAGAGGGTATTGTGCTCGATTACACTAAGCCAAAGCATGCGTTAACGGCCGTTGAGCGCGACCTGATGGAAATGGAAGCTCGGCACAAAGGCGCATGGCTGCTGACTCTGCGTGCTACCGGTATGATGGCTCACGGTGAAAGCAACCGCCTCGCAGCCAGCATGTGCAAATTCCGCGCAGGCGAAGCCGTTACGTGGATTACCCAAAAATCTGTTGAATTGCTCGGGCCCAAAGGCTATTCACGCGAATGGCTGGCCGAAAAGTGGATGCGCGACGCCAAAATCAACGACATTTACGAAGGTACGAAGCAGATTAATCAGCTCATCGTGGCGCGAAGTGTACTAGGTTATTCACGGCGAGAATTGAAGTAACGTAAAGTGCGATGCACCTGCTGAGGTGCATCGCACTACCCATTAAAGAGGTGCATTGCACTTTCTTAAGTGCAATGCACCTGGCAAACAGTTAGGAAGGAGTTAAACACATGACCTTTCGCATAGATAAGGTAGGCATTATCGGCGCAGGTACAATGGGTGGTGGAATCGCTGCTCATTTGGCAAACCTGGGAATTCCGGTGGTGCTGTTGGATATTGTGCCTTTTAACCTTACAGAGGAAGAAAAAGCTGATCCGAAAGTACGGAATCGCATTGTTAAAGGCGGGTTTGACCGGATGGCAAAGGCCAAACCGGCAAATCTGGCACGCAAAGATCGAGCAGGGCTGATTACGATTGGCAACACCGAAGATGATTTTGACAAGTTGGCCGACTGTGTTTGGATTGTAGAAGTAATTATCGAAAAGTTAGTGCCAAAACAAGAGCAGATCGCCCGCCTTGAAGAGATTCGCAAGCCGAACACGCATATTAGCAGCAATACG
>QQUD01000475.1 GCA_008501785.1 Chloroflexota bacterium | reverse complement strand
CTCAAGCACACGATTACAATGTTTTCCTCTGTAACACGGATGAAATTGCAGAGGCAGAAATCCGTAATCTAAACTCACTCGCTGCTCAAGGGGTAGATGGCATCATTACGCTTGCTACCCATATGGGTCAAGCAGCCGTCACCACATTTTTAGACGAATATGAAGGCATTCCACTTGTGATGGTTAACAGCACGATTCATCATCCGCAAGTAAGCGTTGTTCGCACAAATAATTTTCGTGGGTCACAAATTGTTGTTGAATATTTGGTGCAGAAGGGGCATCGATCAATTGGCATGTTAACTAATGTGGGGGTTCGACATATTCAGACCAATCGTGCATTAGGATTTCAGGAGGCGCTGTCAGAACATGGCTGCCGATACGACATGATTGTGGCTGAAGCACCAACCATGGATGGTGGATATCAGGGAACAAAAGAGCTTTTGCAGAAATATCCGGAGATAACGGCCGTTTTTACCTACAACGATTTAATGGCCCTCGGTGCAATTCGGGCTTGCCACGATCAAGGCTTGCGCGTCCCTGATGATATTGCTGTAATGGGATTCGACGACACACATCCTGGTGCCATGTCTATACCCTCCCTGAGCACGGTGCGAATTGATACTTTTACGATTGGGCGTGAGTCTATGCTTCGTATGCTAGCCTTATTAAATGAACCAAACCAAACGTTTCCGCCAATTAATCTTGATGTACAGCTCGTGCTGCGTGAATCTGCCTAAATACGTAAGTTAAACAAATCAATAGGCATTACCGAAATCAACTTTATGTCATGTAAAATCGCAAAGACGCTAAATCTATCCCTCTTTGCGGCTTCCCATCTTTGCGTGGAACTTCTTATTTCCGATCTTGTTTAATTGACAGAGAATTTTGTGAATAGCGCAATATAAAAACTATTTTGTGCATTACTTTGAAAAAAGCTATTGACAATTTGTGCAATTTTTTTTATCATAGTTCCGTGAGCGTTCACGGGAGCGCTCACAATCTGTCCAAAACGTAAGTTTTTTGTCATCACAAATGTTCATTGGAAGAGGAGGATATATGAGCACAAGTGCGCCTGTTGTACCGTCCCCTAGTCAGAGGAAAGAGAGGCCTGCCTGGATGAGGCAGTGGTTTAATCAGGAAACGGCCGTTGCCTGGCTATTCCTGCTGCCTAGTTTAGTCGGGTTTGTTGTTTTTTATGCGATTCCAGCTGTGCGGGGTGTTGCCATCAGTTTTACAGATTGGGATTTGCTCACCGAGCCAACCAATGTCGGCTTCGAAAATTACAAGATGCTCATCCAAGATGAAGATTTTTGGAATGCACTGAAGGTGACCTCATTATATGTTGTATGGAACATTCCAATCCAAACATTCATCGCGGTAATCATCGCTGTCATGATGGATAGAGTGACCAAGTCAACACTTGTTCGCGGTATTCTACTGCTGCCTTGGTTGATGCCAAACGTTGTTGTTGCTTTGCTATGGTTATGGCTGCTTGATCCTACATTGGGTTTCGTCAATGTAACCTTGGAGTTTTTGGGATTCGATTCAGTTGCCTTTCTTGGTCAGCCTGCAACAGCAATTGGTTCCATTGCCGGTATCAATATTTGGCGACATATGGGGTATACCGCTCTCCTTATCTTTGCTGGTTTGCAAACTATCCCCAAATCCGTTTATGAAGCAGCTGCCATCGATGGTGCTTCCGAACTGCGCATTTTTTGGCAGATAACAGTTCCTTTGCTGCGTCCAGTATTGGTCTTCGTATTGGTGACATCAGTCATCGGTTCATTCCAAATCTTTGACACCGTAGCCATCACAACACAAGGTGGCCCCGTAAACGCCACAGAAGTTCTTAACTGGTTGATTTATGAACACGCTTTTGTCCGCTTCAATATGGGCTATGCAACAACTGTTTCAATTGCCCTGTTCTTGATTCTGATTTTGGTTAGCCTCGTGCAAATGCGAATCTTGCGCGCTGATGAATCGGATTTATAGGAGGAGAAAATGGCTTCACAAACTGTTTCGATTGGTAAACCGAGTCGTTCAATTGATATAGGGAAAATTCTTGTTTGGATACTGCTTGGTATCATCTTGCTGGTTACGTTGTTTCCTTTCTGGTGGGTACTGCGCACGGCATGGACATCATCCAATATGGTTTTTACGAATGCTGAATCGCTGCTACCGGTAGAATTTACCTGGAATAACTTTCTACGTGTACTCGGTTTGCTTTCATCAGAAGAAGCTGTTGCCGCTGGTGGGTCCGGTCAGGCAATTAACTTCTTTAAGTTCTTGCGCAACTCCTTCATTTTTTCATTGACAATTGCTTTTGCGCAAACTTTCTTTAGTGCGCTGGCTGCATATGCTTTTGCGCGGCTTAAGTTCCCATTCCGGGATAAGCTATTTATGTTGTATATTGCGGCTTTAATGGTGCCTCCCATCGTCACGCTTATTCCCAACTTCGTGCTGATTCGCAGGTTTGACTTGCTGGACACGTTTGCGGGTATGGTGGCCCCCTATTTCTTTATGACGCCATTTGCTGTTTTCTTTTTGCGGCAATTTTTCTTGGGAATCAATCGAGAATTAGAGGAGGCGGCAAAAATTGATGGGGCTGGGTTGATTACCATCTTTGGGCGGATCATTTTGCCTATGAGTCAGCCTCCTTTGCTGACGTTGGGCATTATTACTTTTATTACTGCCTGGAACGAGTATCTGTGGCCGCTGATTGTGGGTAAAGATGAAGGGGTTCGCGTGTTGACGGTGGCGCTCGGTATTTTCCGGTCACAAACACCGCAAGGGGCTCCGGACTGGAGTGGTTTGATGGCTGGTACAACACTGGCGATTATTCCCACGTTTATCATATTCATGCTGCTTGGACGGCGTGTCCTCGATAATATTCAATTTACTGGTTTTAAATAGTGATCGTGCGGTGTGTCGCAAGATGATATGCTGTCACGCCGCTTTTTAACTCTATTCATTTCATCTAAGGAGAAGAAAATGAACACGAAACGTTGGACTATTTGGTTGATTCTCATGTTGGCACTTAGCATGGCGCTGGTTGCCTGCGGTGGTGGCGAAGAAGCCGCACCAGCCGAAGAAGCTGCACCGGCCGAAGAAGCTGATGCACCAGCTGAAGAAGCTGCACCGGCTGAAGAAGCGATGGAAGCTGTTTCTCTACGTTACTCATTATGGGATGCAAATCAATTGCCTCCATATGAGCAATGTGCCGCTGATTTTATGGCAGCAAACCCCAATATCGAAATTGTTATTGAACAACAAGGTTGGGGCGATTATTGGGATGGTATCCAGACGGGTATGGTTGCTGGTAATGCACCTGATGTATTCACCAATCACCTGGCTAAATATCCAGAATTCGCAGCTAAAGAACAGTTGATCGACATTCAGCCATTTGTTGAAGCTGATGGCGTTGACATGGGCATGTACCTGGAAGGTTTAGCTGACTTGTGGGCACGTGACGAAGCGCGCTATGGTTTGCCAAAAGACTGGGACACTATTGCAGTTGTTTACAACAAAGAAATGCTAGATGCTGCTGGTGTTACGGTTGAAGAATTGAACGAAGCAACCTGGAACCCCCAAGATGGTGGCACCTTTGAAGAAATCATTGCGAAACTGACGTTGGACGAAAATGGCAACAATGGCCTCAGCCCAGACTTTGATAAAGACAATGTTGAGCAATACGGCTATATTCCGTTGACATACAATGATGCAGGTGGCGCTTATGGCCAGACCCAGTGGAGTCACTTCGCTGTTTCTAACGGTTGGGCGTTCAATGATGGTCTGTATGACACGAAATATTACTACGATGATGCAAAATTCATTGAAACCATTGACTGGATGCAAAACATTATCGTTGACAAAGGCTACGCTCCTCCATACCCGGATATCGTCAGCCTTGGCGGTAACGCGATTTTCACCTCTGGTGGTGGCGCTGTTGCTCATGATGGTTCTTGGATGATCGGCACTTACACCGGCAACTCTAACTTCGAAGTTGGTTTCGCTCGTTTGCCAATCGGACCAGAAGGCCGCAAGAGTATGTTCAACGGTTTGGCTGACTCGATTTGGGTTGGAACCGAACATGTTGACGAAGCTTGGTTATGGCTTAAATATCTTGCATCACCAGAATGTGCCAATGTTGTTGGCGAAGCTGGCGTTGTTTTCCCAGCACAAGAAGAAGCTGTAAACAAAGCTTTGGCTGCTTTTGGTGAGAAAGGCTTGGATGTTGCTGCATTCACCGAACAAGCACTCGAAGAGAACGGCACGTTCTTGTTCCCCGTAACCGACAATGCTTCTGAAATTACCAATATCATGGCTGAGACAATGGACAACATTTTCTTAGGCGAGGTAGAACCAGCAGACATTCTGCCTGAAGCTAATGAAGAAGTGAACGGTACGTTTAAATAATTTGGTTGTTACAGATGCGGCGCACTTCTAAATGAATGTGCGTCGTATCTGATTGATAGCGACATGGCTTATTTTTCATTTGTTTGAGCCACAGCCTGTTCGTCATATAAGCCAAGGTGGCGAACAGGTGGGGGGTTCTCATGTCCCGGTTTGATTCGATTTTTTCAAATAATATCTTTGTGCTGTTGATGCTGACTGGTTGTACAACGGCCGTTTCCCCACCCCCCGTCACAATCACCACAACGGCTTTGCATGAGTCAACCGTTTG
>QQUD01000371.1 GCA_008501785.1 Chloroflexota bacterium | reverse complement strand
CGTGTGCGTCGCCGCCGCCGCCTGACCTGCTTCGGTACGACCGCTTTTCACCAGCACCACCGGCTTGCCTGCCACCAGTGCCAACTGCAACGCATCGGCAAACCCACGGCCGTTTTTCACACCTTCCACAAATCCACCGATAACGGCCGTTTCCCCCTCCTGCGCCAAATAAGCCAACCCATCCGCCAGCGTCACATCCACCTGATTTCCCAACGAAATCAACCGGCTCAGTCCAATGCGCCGGTCTGCAAACAAGCCATAAAGCGCCATCATCAGCGCCCCACTCTGCGACACAAACGACACTGAACCCGCCTGTGGCGGCGACGTCAACCGGGTTGCAATCACACCATTCGTGATACTTGCCAACCCAGCACAGTTCGGACCAATCACCGTCAACGACGCATCGGCCAACAGATCCGCCATCTCGGCCTGAAGCTGCTTACCTTCCTCATCCGCTTCAGCAAAACCAGCCGTAATAATCAGCGCCGCTGGTATATGCAGCCCAATGCATTGACGCAGCGTAGACATCACAAATCGGCGCGGAATTACCAAAATCGCCAAATCAGGACGCTGCGGCACATCATCCAACGACGCATAACAGCGCAGCCCAAACACCGTTTCCCGCTTTGGGTTAATCGGATAAATATCACCCGCAAAGCCATAATCAAGCAAATTTCGCAGCAGTCCAGCCGGGTACATGCCCCGCTCCGATGCGCCGACAATGGCAATGCGGCGCGGATTAAAAAATGGGTCTAGTCGTGAGGTGTTCTTCATGCGATATTATTGGGGAAAATAATGTCACGCGAAGTCGCAAAGACGCTAAGATTTTCTTCCTTTGCGACTTCGCGGCTTTGCGTGATTTTTCTTATTGTCTAATTTACATGCTCTAGGGCAAAACTTTCAAAACGAGTATGGCAGCCAGCAAAGTTGGACAGGCCAATTTGACCATGATCAAACGGCGCATTTTCATCACGCCAGGTCAATTTCGTATCGCCAATCCAGGCTGTAATCTGGTCGCCTTCTACACGAATATTGAATTCATACAAATCACCATGCTGCCAGATGAAGGGAACGGCCGTTACCACCCCATACCCCCCATCATTCTTGTACAACACAAGCTGGTCATCCGCCGCCAACCCCACCGCATACGAACGTCGCGCACCCTGCACCCGCACAAGAACATTGTGATGATTGCCCAGTAACGGCCGTAACCGCACCGTCACCAAATAATCCCGCCAATCAACATCGCCAGTATAACTCTCATTGACACCAGCACCGCTGCCGTGATACGCACCATCCTGCAAACGCCAATACCCACGCAAATAAGTCCACTGACTAATCGCGCCATACTCCGGCTTTTCCAGCGCAAAATCATTACTCAGCGCTGGTTCACCATCCCAATCCAGCCAATCCAACAGCACATTGCCCGTCCACGGCGTGCCTAAATTGCGCAGCACAATGCCCACCTCAGACAGCAATGCATTGTGCAGTCGAGGGATTTCAAACTCGAAATCGTGCCATGCACCAGGAACGAGGGCGCGCGTAGTAGATTGATGGGCAGAACGGCCGTTATCATCCCACACATAAATCCCCACCCTGAGCTGATTCGGCGCATCTTCCGGCAAAAACAGCCGCGCCTGTACCGTTTGCCCCGGATAAATTTGGGGCGAAAACGTCGCGCCATAATAATTGGCGCTCAATTCATCAGGTCGAATCGAGGTACGCACAAACGCACGCACTTCCCCTTTTTTGTTCAGCTTGCGCACGGTGAGGCGTAAACGGCCGTTTCCATCCTCATCGGTCACCTGCTGCCACGCCGCAATCCGCCCCTTCACACCGCGAGTCTGTATACTCTGCGTGCTGCCCGGATACCGAAAATGAATGCGCGGCGCTTTTGTCGGTGCCTCATTGGCAACCACCTGTCCCATCTGGCAAAACAGGTCGGCACAGGCTGGAATTGTCCACAAATTGCGGCAGCCCAACAGTCCAGCCGTGATCAAAATATCATCCATTGGCTCACGCCAGCGAGTTTCAATGCCTTCCAATCCAACCGCCACGCCCATAATTGCGCCCACATTACCCACATTGCAATCCGTGTCCCAACCGCCCATGTTCGTGATTTGGATGGTGCGCGAAAAGTCACCGTTCCCGTACAGCATCCCCATCGCCATAATCCCGGCATTGGGAATGATATGCACTTCACCCGGATACTTATCGTAGCCAAAATTGTCGTAAATGAACTGGTAGCAATCGTGCCAGTTGTCGGGATGCTGCTGGTGGAAGTCGAGAACGGCCGTTACCACCCGCGCATATTCACTGTCAGGCGGAATCAGCTTCAACCCTTCTGTCATCAACCGGCGCGGATCAGACTCACTAAATGCCAAACTCACCAATCCTGCCACAAATTGACCACCATAAATACCATTGCCATCATGCGACACGCTCGACGCCCGTGCCGCCAAATCTGCGGCCAGTTCAGGCTGATTAGGCGCAACCAATCCCCAAATGTCGCTAAAAATTTGCCCGCCAATTTGCTCGGCCACCTCAGCACCATTCAGCGCAGACGAACCAGACAGCGGCGCATCGACGCCACTTGCCAAATTCAGGTACGCAGTATGCTCGGTAGAAATGCCATAACCACCCCACCACAGCGTGTTGCGCTGATCGGCCAGGTAATTGAGCCACGTTTCGCCAAGCTGAACGGCCGTTACCGCCACCCCATAATCTGCCAACGCCTGAATTAACACCATCGGCAGCGCCGTGTCATCATCCGGCTTAAACAGCTTACCGGCTGGCAGCGGCAAGAAGTCAGTAACCTCACCCAAGGTGTCCTTAATTTCTTGATAAGTCCACCCTTCCAGCGGCGCACCAAACCGCACCCCAATACATTTTCCCAGCCACCCCGCATAAACGCGCTCATTGTAATCAGAAGGTAATTTTTGCATAATTTTTTTCGTAGGGGCGGGACGGCGCGACATAACCTTATCAAAACGAACGGCATTATCTCCGCGCCGTCTCGCCCCTCTTCACAAAAGAAGGGGCAAGATAACCGGGAGATAAGGGGGTTTGTTTCGCAAAAACCTGACCCGGTTATCCCGCCCCTACATAATATTTTTTAATCTTCTATCGCTGAATAATTATCATCCAAACAAGCCTGTGCATTCGGAACGGCCGTTTCCAAATATCCTTCAATATCCGTATCACCCAACTCAACATAGCTGGTCCACACATCATAAAAGATGTCGCCGACACAATCCCAGTAGAATTGAGACCGTTCGTAATTGGCAACACGTGTATCCTTTTGTAGTTCATTCCAAACCACGCTCAACACCTCGTCATCTTGCCAACCCATCTCTTCCCAAACCGCCGGAACCGCAGGGGTCCAGATACCTGTTTCCGCCATGATCATGCCCGCTTCAGGGCCACTCAACCATTCCAGCAATTCCCAGGTACGCTGCTTTTGCACGGTGTCAGATGACATGTAGAGGACGTAGGAATCGGTCCAGGCAATGCCCTCAGCATCTTCATTGTAGCGCGGTGGTTCAACCACGCCCCAGTTGAATTCGGCCTGTTCGTTAATCGCAGGCAGTTCCCACGTGGAAATGTGCTGCATGCCCACGTTACCAGACAAAAATACGAGTTCGCCAAACTGTTCTTGTAGTCCGGGAGGGGCCGCGACTTGATCAACGGCCGTTAAGTCCAAACAATATTTCCACGCTTCAATCGCTTCAGGGCTGTCCATGTAACCAGCAACCATACGGCCGTCTTCACTCACAAAGTCTGCACCCATATTGTACGAAAAAGTGGACCATTGATAACAGCCAGGAGACCCCACAATGGCGCCAATCCCGTATTGGTCATTACCTGCATCCGTCACGGCAATCGCCTTTTCGCGGTAATCGGCAATCGTCCAGCCAGCTTCCGGATAGGCCTCGCCAGCCGCATCAAACATATCTTTATTGTAGGCAATAAAACCAGCAGTTGCATCACGGGGTACGCCGTAGTAACGGCCGTCATACTTCGCCCGCTGTTCACCAATCGGGAACCATTGTTCCGCCGGGTCCAGCCCCGACGCTTCCATATAAGGGGTCAAATCTTCCAAAAAGCCTTGTGTGGCAATGTCCGTCGCAAAGTAATGGTACCAAACGTCAGGACCTTCACCGGCTGCAATCGCCGTCAACACGCGATTCGAAAACCCACGGCTGGGGAACAGCGAAACGGCGACCTTGGTGTTCGGATGCGTTTCTTCAAAAGCACGCGCCAATTGGAAATGCAGTTCACGGGTTTCGGCCGTATCGCGTCCACGCTCCGTACCCCACCAATTAATCGTGACTACATCTTCTTCACCAGCTTCAGCCACCGGTTCCTCCTCTGCGGGAACCTCAACTTCCACTTCAACAATGCGGGTCACCTCAACAGATTCCCCTTCAACCTCGATTGTTTCAGTGACCACACGCGTCACTTCCACAACCTTCTCTTCCGTAACCACACGGGTCACTTCCACAATCTCCGGTTCAGCAGTCCAGCCAACCGTCAACGTTAACAAAACCGTCATCACCAAAAACAAAGTCAACCATTTTGAGGCGTTCATTTCTTGCAATCTCCTTTTGAATTTGTAATTACGCAAATACCTGTTTTTTGAAAATAGGTCTGATTCATAAAATAATTTCACCTCTTCTTAGGAC
>QQUD01000040.1 GCA_008501785.1 Chloroflexota bacterium | reverse complement strand
TAGGCGGTGTGGCGGCTTGGGGGACAGTTCTCACTGGAATCGTTGAAATTATGATTACATTTTTGCCCGGAGGAGATGCGCCTCATGGAACGATTATCGACTGGTTTACCTTGTTTCAGGAAGATCTGTTTATGGGGTTGCGTAACTTAGGCTTGTTAAATCTTTTTTTCAATGCATTCGCCATTCTGATCTACATGGCTCTATACGCTGTCCACAGACATCATCGAGAGCAGCCATTTGCTATGCTGGCTGCGATTATTTCATTCTTGGGCATTGGGGTGTTTTTTGCGACCAATCGGGCATTTCCTATGCTGGCCTTAAGTCAACAATATGCGGCTGCATCAACAGAAGCGCAGCGCGTTGTTTTGGAAGCTGGTGGGCAAGCCATGCTTGCGGTAGGCTCAAGCCATACTCCTGGCACGTTTTTGGCATTCTTTTTAATAGACAGCGCGGGCATCTTGATTTCGGTTGTGATGCTGCGCAGCATGATTTTTGGTCGAGCTGCTGCTTATGTGGGGATTCTTGGCTTTGGCATTTTGTTGGTTGTTGAATTTCTCGCATCCTTTGTCGCCGGTGTGCAAGATGTAACCATTCTATTGTTCATGTTTGGCGGCATTTTGAGTATGGTCTGGAACATTTTGATTGCAAGAGGGTTGGTTCAGTTTGGAAAAGTATTATAAGGAAATTACGATGGACATTGTGTCGAAATTTTATACGCCTGGTGTTGTTTACTTGTTGACACTCGCGTCAGGTGTTTGGTTAAGTTATATAGGTAGGCCGTTAAATTCAATGATCTTTACGATTCATAAATTGATTGCGGTGGGTGCTGTTATTCTTGCGGGGAGACAAGTTTTGCCACTGCTTAAAAGTGGCAAGATAGAAACGTTGGTGATTGTAAGTTTGGTGGTTGTTGGAAACGGCCGTTTCCGACCACGTCGCCGCCTTAACTGCTTACGGTGGGTATACCGAAGTCATTTACCTGCGCGAAAAACAGCTTATTCCAGTTCCCAAAACAGTCGATCCAATTGCAGCAGCGCCATTGATTTTGAATTACATCGTTGCTTACCAGACAATGCACCGGGTAGCAAAGGTCAAAAGTGGTGACAAAGTGCTTATTGTTGACGCCAGCGGCGGCATTGGCACAGCAATATTAGAGTTAGGCAAGCTGGCAGGTCTTGTCATGTATGGTGTTGCCTCAAAAGCTAAACATGAAGCGTTGCACGATTATGGGGCGGTCGCAATTGATTATCACACGCAAGAATTTGCGGAGGTCATCAGTCAGGCTGAGCCAGGTGGATTGGACATTATTGTGGATGGTATTGGTGGCGATTATGTCAAGCGAGGGTTCCTGTTGCTGAAGCGTGGCGGAACCTACGTGACTTTTGCCAATCCAATGAAGCTTTCAAAGATGTTTCGACTGCTGGGGCAGAGCTTGTGGTTGAATTTGTGGCCAAACGGCCGTTCTTACAAGCTCTATGGCACGGGGCAGTCGTATGTGCATAAACGGCCGTTTCTCGAAGATTGGGCCACGCTCTTCAAGCTACTCGAAAATGGCAAAATCAGCCCAATTATCATGCGAACATTCCCCATTTTGGAAGCGGGACAGGCGAATGCATTGCTTGAAAGTGGTCAGGTTGTTGGTAACATCGTATTGGCGTCGCCAGATTTGTTGCTTTCATCATCCTGAACAAGATTGGCAATCGCTTCATCAAAGTGAATCGTCATCCACTTTTCTGCTTCATCCCGATTCTGATTGTGTATGCTCGTAAAAATGTTTTCGTGTACTTCCTGCACACGATTGAGCTGTTCTTGGGTTGCCCACTGCTGTAATCCCTGCATCACAATTTGTTTAAGGGCAATGCGGATTGATTGAATCAGAAAGCTGAGCGGTTCGTTGTGGGTTGCCGTGGCAATTTGCATATGAAACGTGACATCCAATTCTGCATAGCTATCAAGGTTCTTGGACTGCAACGCCTTTTTCATCCCCTCAATTGTGTTTTGAAGTTCAACGGCTTCTTCAGGTAAACGCTTTTTTGCGGCCAACACAGCCCCGTAACATTCCAACTGTTTGCGAACGGCCATCAAATCTATGACCGAGCTTTGGCCGGTGTGCAGCATTCGTTTGAAAAAGATTTGCAACAGTTGATCGTCTACTGGTTGCACAATTGCCCCTTTGCCACTCACCACCATCACAATCCCTTGCGCAGACAGCGAACGCAGTGCCTCACGCACCACCGGGCGGCTGACGCCAAAGAGGTCTGCAAGTTTGTGTTCAGATGGCAGCACATCTCCAGGCTGTAAATTTTCATTTACGATGTGCTGCATCAGTCGCGCCGCAATTTGATCGGATAAGGTTTCGCGTTTGAGGTTTGTCAGCATGGTGTTGTTTCCTTTTGAATTGGCTCGATTATAAGCAGATTTCGCGCCACTTGTCAACCTGTCAGACAGCTTGACAGCCAGACATTAATCATATACGCTTTGGGCATTAAAAACAGCAATACTAAAAACCTGAAAGCTGATAGCTGAAAGCTGCCAGCTATTTCCTGAGGAATCACATGAATAAAATTGTACAAATGTTAGGTGAAATTGGGATTATTCCGGTGGTGGCGATTGATGATGCGGAAACGGCCGTTTCCCTCGGCCAAGCACTACTCGATGGTGGGCTACCTTGTGCTGAAATCACATTCCGCACGGCTGCCGCTGCTGACGCCATTAAAAAAATGAGCGCGGCTCATCCAGATATTTTGGTTGGCGCAGGCACTGTTTTAACGGTTGCTCAAGCGGAGCAAGCTGTCGAATCTGGCGCAAAATTTATTGTCACGCCAGGTTTTGATACCAAAGTTGTGAACTGGTGTCTTGCCAATGACATTCCCATCACGCCAGGTGTGATGACGCCAACCGACATCAATCAAGCGATTGCCAAAGGGCTGCAAATCCTTAAATTCTTTCCAGCAGAAGTGGCTGGGGGTGCGAAAGCGTTGAAGGCGATTGGCGGGCCTTATGTGGGCATCAAATTTGTCCCCACGGGTGGCATTAGTGTAGACAATCTGGCTGAGTATCTCCAATTACCAATGGTTCACGCCTGTGGCGGTAGTTTTATGGTGAAAAAGCAGATGATTGCGGATGGTGAGTTTGACAAGATTAAGGAGTTGGCGGAAACGGCCGTTTCCATCGTCAAATCAGCTCGTGCATAAAATTTTTATGTCATTTCGGAGTGGAGGCTTTAGCCGGTTTGTGCAAACCGTTCCGGCTAAAGCCTCCACTCCGTTGACTAGTTGACCATAAGACTAACGACTATTCACTCACAAATGGAGGAGAGTAATGAATAAAAGAATTGTAACTTTAGGCGAAATTATGATGCGTTTGAAGTCTCCCGGTTTTGAACGATTTTTTCAGACACCAGCATTAGAAGCGACTTTTGGTGGTGGTGAAGGGAATGTTGCTATTTCTCTGGCAAATTATGGGCTGGATGTGTCATTTGTGACGGCACTGCCTGCCAATCCGCTGGCTGATGCGTGTATTCGATTTTTGCGTGGGTATGGTGTTGACACCTCGCACATTCAGCGCTGTGGCGAACGGATGGGGGTTTATTTTTTGGAAGGGGGCGCGAATCAACGGCCGTCAAACGTTGTTTATGATCGGGCGAATTCAGCAATTGCAACTGCTCAAGCTGACAGCTTTGACTGGGATGCGATTTTTGATGGCGCGGGATGGTTTCATATTACGGGCATTACACCTGCACTGAGCGAAACGGCCGTAACCCTCTCCCTCGAAGCTGCCCAAGCTGCTCAAGCACACGGCGTCACCGTCTCCTGCGACTACAACTTCCGCAAAAAGCTGTGGAAATATGGCAAAACCGCTCCCGAAGTGATGACCGAACTAGTCAAATACGTCGATGTCGGCATTGCCAACGAAGAGGATTGCCAGCGCTCACTCGGAATTAGCGTTGAAGAAGGCGAGTGGAAACATGCTGTCTCATCTGGCGCACTGGATACAGCCCGCTACGAAGCGTTAGCTAAAAAAATGTTCGACACATTTCCAAATTTAAAATACCAGGCAATCACCCTGCGCGAAAGCTTTAGCGCTAGCCACAACGGTTGGTCAGCATGTTTGTACAATGGCGATGAATTTTTCCTAAGTCGTCGTTACGACATCACCCACATGGTAGATCGTGTCGGCGGTGGCGACTCCTTTGCTGCTGGCCTGATCTATGGCCTGCACACCGGCATGGCCGACGAAGGTGCGCTGAACTATGCCGTCGCTGCATCCTGCCTCAAACACAGCATTTCCGGTGATGTGAATCTAGTTACCGTGCCCGAAGTTGAACGCTTGATGAAGGGGGATGCTTCAGGACGAGTGCAGAGATAATTGGATTATTTGAGGCACCTTGGGAGTTTACAAATTCCTCAAAGTGTGTTGCTTATGATTAATTTTCATGAAATCGGCCGTTTACCGGCTCCTGGTGACAACTGTGCAATTGCGACAAAAATGCTGGCGAAGGGAACGGCCGTTTCCTACCAAAATCAGCAGTTCACCCTCAGCCACACCATCCTCGCAGGGCATCGTTTTGCCGTACAGCCCATTCTCGCAGGCGACATGCTGCTCTCCTGGGGAACGCCATTCGGTGAGGCGCTGGTTGATATTGCCCCTGGCGACACCGTTTGTCATGCAAATGGGCTCAAGGAA
>QQUD01000511.1 GCA_008501785.1 Chloroflexota bacterium | reverse complement strand
ATCATCATCCATCATTTCGTCATCATGTTCAGTCATTGCTTCATCGTTGTCCATTGCTTCATCATCTTCGCTCATCATTTCGTCGCTTTCTTGTTCAACGACTTCAGAGGCTGCGGGTTCCGCCACCAGTGCTGGTGCTTCTGTTGCTGCACCGGTACAGGCTGCGAGTAGCAAGATGAAAATTGCACTTACACTGAGAAAAATTTGTTTGTTCATATAAAACTTGACTCCTCTTTTGAATAGGATTTTGTGTGTCTTTGTAACTAAATTTATCGACTGAATCGATTGGTTGTGTAAAATGATTTACAAAATGGGTCCGCGTAATAGTGTGGTAAGAATTTTGTTACAAATTGGTAATCGTTGGGGGAAAACGGCCGTTTCCCCAACAAATTCTGCTGAAAAAGAACCATAGTTTATAACAGTGATAGACTTGAAATACTTACGGTTGATTCTTGCTCAATTTAGAAAGGATTAATGTGATTTGCTGCGATCCTTCCTAACGTTATAATTGGTATTAAATATCAAAAAGATTAGGTGAAAATTCATTTCATGACACAATTAGTATCGACTTTAACGACGCGTGGGGTTAAACACGAAACGAGTGAACCAACGCTGTTGTTAGAAAATATCACCGTTGCCTATGCGCCTGGAAGCCAGGATGTCACCTCCCAGACCTCGAAGCAGTTTGCCCTAAAAAATGTGAGCTGCCAGATTGAGCGTGGAGAACGGGTTGCGATTGTGGGGCCAAATGGTGCGGGTAAGAGCACGTTTTTTAAGCTCATTGTGGGAACGCTAAAACCACAACAAGGGCATATCCGCATTTATGGCCACCAGCCGGGTGGGCATATTTGCATTGCATATGTGCCGCAGCGGAGCCAGATTGATTGGAGCTTTCCGGTTACGGTTGAGGATGTAGTGATGATGGGGCGGGTGGGGCAGATTGGCTTTTTTCGACGCCCGAAAAAGCAGGATTGGTCGTTTGTAGGGGAGTGTTTGGAGCGTGTGAGTGCTGATCATTTAGCTAAAAAGCAGATTGGTGAATTATCTGGTGGACAGCAGCAGCGAATTTTTATTGCACGTGCGCTGGCGCAGGAGGCAGAACTGCTCTTGCTGGATGAGCCTTTGACGGGATTGGATGTTCCCAGCCAGGAAAAAATATTTGCCATTTTAGATAATTTACGTCCTGATGGGGTGACGGTGTTGGTGGCAACACATGATTTAAACATGGCAGCTGAGCGGTTTGATCGGGTGATGCTGCTGAACCGGCAAATTGTGGGGTTTGGTGAACCAACGGCCGTTTTACAAGCCAACAATCTAGTACGTGCCTATGGGGGGCATCTACATGTGGTGGGTGATGAACAAAACACGATGATTTTGGCCGATGGCTGTTGCGACGACCATGAAGCTGAAGAGGTGGTGTCCTGATGGTTAATTGGCTTTTTGAACCACTACAATACAGCTTTATTGTACGGGCGTTGGCGGCAGCCGTGATTGTGGGCATTGTGTGTTCGGTGATTGGCACGTATGTGGTGCTGCGGGGCATGGCGTTTTTTGGTGATGCACTGGCACACACGATTTTACCGGGTGTGGTGGGTGCATTTTTGCTGGAATTGCCGTTGGCGTTGGGTGCGCTTGTGTTTGGCATTTTGTCGGCGGTAGGAATTGGTTTTTTGACGGAGCGGGGAGCGCTCCGTGAAGATACGGCGATTGGGGTCATTTTTGCCGGGATGTTTGCGCTGGGTGTGGCCATGCTGTCAGCTGGCGGTAATTATGCGGTGGACCTGGCTCACTTTTTGTTTGGTAATTTGTTAGGTGTAACGGTGGGGGATTTGTGGGTAACGGCCGTTCTTGGCACCATCGTCTTGCTCACGATTGTTTTGTTTTTTAAAGAATTTTTGGTCGTCTCGTTTGATCCTTTGCTGGCAGTTACCTTGCGTTTGCCCACCAAATTTTTGCGTTATCTACTTTTGATTTTAATTGCGATTACGATTGTCGTTGCTTTACAGGTTGTTGGTATTGCGCTCATGTTGGCAATGCTCGTCACACCCCCGGCAGCTGCGTCATTTTTAACAAGGCGGCTAGCTCCAATGATGGTTCTTTCTGCCTTGATTGGTGCATTTTCTGGCGTGGTGGGATTGTATGCATCTTTTTATGTGAACATTGCTTCAGGACCTGCGGTTGTATTAGTAAGCACGCTCGTTTTTATTTGTGCATTCCTCTTTGCTCCCCAGCGTGGATTGGTTTGGCGATAGATAACAGTCAACAATCAATGGAAAACAGTCAACTAAAAACGGAGAGATACGCATAATGTTTTCCACATAAATTCCATACTTTCTCCAGGTTTGGTGTGTATGATATGGGCATCAATTTGGAGAATGGAGTTACAATGTCAAAAGATTTAAACAAATCACAAAATAATCGCAAGTTGCGTGCAGAAACAGATCGGAAAATGTTGTGGATGGTCGTGTTGACCCTGGTTGTGTTTGGCAGCATTCTGATTGGATTGGTGTATGGTGTGACTGCTATCATAGCGGCCTTGCCATTTTTGCTTTTAGGTGCGTTGGCAATTGGCATCCTTTTTTTGATTTTGAAAGGAATCGATTATTTACTAAAGCGATACTATTAAGTGTTTGGCGGTTTGCCTCTTAAAATAAGCAATGGAAAAACCGGCAAACCTTGAGGTGTCACGGTTGTCCGTATTTAAATTATTAACCGTGGTTCACTTAATTTTGTATCCACAGAAATGTTATCTGAAGATTGATCCAGTTTTTAGTACCTGTAAGCGTCCAAAGGTGCGATGCACTTGCAAACTACAATTTTGTGGCGCATTACTTTGAGATAAGTGCGTCGCACCTGAGTGATTATAGTACCTGACTTTTGTCCTAGCATTTTAGTGCCATTGTAACAATTATTGACAGATTTTGGCTCCAAAATTGAAATATTGATTTTTATGGATAAAGAAGCCAACATTGGGTAAAGGAGCCAACATGAAAAATTTATCTAAGCAATATTATGTTAATTTTGGACGTTTGTTTGTTTTATTACTTCTAGCATTGTGCCTGTTTGATTTTGGCGTGCAGGCCGTAGCCGCTGATAATTCTGTTGAAGCATCAGCATCCGTTATTGAATCCTCCGTTATTGAATCTTCCGATTTTGAAGCCGTCGTGAACGATGATTTGTTCTACGACACGGTTGATTTTGATTCTGATGACGATGGTGATGATGCCAATGATGATAAGGATGATAAAAGTGGTTTTATCAAATGGCTTATCGATAAATATCTATGGTGGTTTTCACCTCTGAAAAGTGGATATGGCTGGAGTGATTAGATAAGCTAACGTCTATCGTTGGCAGGAAAGAGGGAAGAAGGTTTGAACCTCCATTATCTTTGTGTTTGGAATCGCAAAGAATAATGGAGGTTCTCTTGATTTTAGGCATTATTGCTTGCGCTGTATAGTTTGTTATAATAGATGAGAGTCTGATATAGTAAACTAAGGCATGCAATGACCTATTCGAAACAAGTTCCAGCAGCAGAACGCACCCTTAATATTTTGGAAGTTTTGGCTGAAGCACCTGATGGTTTGACAGCAAGTGAATTGTTGGCAGAAGTGGATTTTCCACGAAGTGCGCTTTTTGCTTTGCTAAATACGTTGAAGGCACGAGACTATGTGATTCAACAAGATAATCGCGGCAAATATTTGTTAGGGCCTGCATTGTGGGGGTTGTCTCCCAGTAAAACTGGTGGGATGGCGGCACTTATTCAGGAATTTCAGGCAGACATTGAATTAGATGATGTTGCCGAAACGGTTGTGCTTTGTCAATTAGAAGAGGCGCAATCTATCGTAGTTTCGCAGCGGAAGGGCGTGGGACGGGTTCAGGTTGTTTTTCAAACGGGTGAGCGGCGAGATGCAACGGCCGTTTCCGATGGTCAAGTGCTGTTAGCCGGATTGTCACCCACGAAATTAACAAAAGTTGCACCAGATTGGTTTCAAGTAAACCGAGAGATTTTACAGAAAATTAGAGTGACCGGTACGGTTCGTGTAGAAACGGCAGACACGATTGAGTTTGCTTGTCCAATTTGTGCAGATGGTGTCAAGCCAATGGCTGCTTTGATGACAAGTGTGCCAAAGTTCAAACTTCGTGTAGCAAGTATAGATCAAACTCAAAAACTATTGCAGCAAGCGGCATCCAGACTCTCTTTTAGAATTGGCGCACCCGTTTATCAACCTTATGGATGGGCGCAGGGTGAGTCAATTGGTCCTAATCGTGCTTTGGATGGCCCTGAATTGACCCAATTTTTGCAAGAACCATGGGGGGCACGGCTGGCATGTGTGCGGCAAGATGGCACGCCCCACGTGCTGCCTTTGTGGTATGAATGGGACGGCCGTTTTATTTGGCTAACTGCTTCTCCTGGTGCGCAGTGGAAAACGTATGTTCAGGACAGCCAACCCGTTTCGCTGACGATTGATGAACCGTGGGCACCTTTGCGTCGTGCCTTCATCGTTGGGATGGCCGAATTGGTGCCAAATGCTCAAATCCCTGGTGGCCTGGATGCCCTACGGCAGCGTTTGGCGGTGCGTTATTTGGGTCGCGGTGCGGAAAAACAGGTACAACTGATGGAGTCGGAAGGGTGGGAGGCTGTGCGAATACGGCCGTCTCGCATTACCGGGCAGCAGGGATTAGGAAGCAGTGATGCGCTCAATGGTTGATGTGCA
>QQUD01000406.1 GCA_008501785.1 Chloroflexota bacterium | reverse complement strand
GGTGGCTGACTCAAATCCGTGGCGGTCTCGTTCCCCCGAATGGCAAACGCCAACCCCGATTCCGGAATTTAACTATGATGTTCCGTTTGAGGTCGTGGGTGATCCATACGGGTATGGTTTAAAAGAAGAAGAAGATCCAGGATATATTCGGGCGGTTGTGACGCCATCTGGGGATTAAGTAGGAAGTAAGAGGTAAGAGGTAAGAAGTGGCTTCTGCTTTTCTGCTTACTTCTCATTATTTACTTCTTACTGACTTCGAGGAGATAGTAGCGTGAGTGGAGAATTGAAATCGGCTGCGTATCGTCGTGGGGTTTATGTATTTGTGGCGCTGTTTGTATTAACCCTTATTGAATATTTTGTAGCAATATCAATCAATTCAGTCGTTTTGCTGTTTATCATTGCTTTGTTGAAAGCGGCAGCGATTGTGCAATATTTTATGCATGTGTACCGCCTGTGGCGTGAGGAGAGCCATTAATGAGTGCAACAACTGTTGATCATCCGGTAGATGCTCATGATGAGCATGATCATGGACATGAACTCTCTTATGCCGATCAGTTGAAAAACAATCGGATGGGATTGTGGCTGTTTTGCTTTTCCGAAATATTTTTATTTGCGGCGCTGTTGGCGGCACGATTTGCACTGTGGGGCAATACGCGTCCTGAGTTGAGTCAGGTTGTTGGCTTGATTACCACAAGCGTCTTGTTGATTAGCAGCTTTTTTGTGAATCGTGGCGAAACGGCAATGGAACACGGGGACCGCAAAACGTTCTTGCGCAGTTATATGTGGGCCATTTTGTTAGGTACGCTCTTTTTTGTGGGCGTGGTCGTATTTGAGTGGAATATTTTTGGCCTGGAAGGGTCGATTGGCAGTGTGGAACTGTTTGGGCATTTGAAACCAACGGATGGCGTGTTTGGTGGTGTTTTCTTTGCGATGACGGGGATGCACTCGCTGCATGTGATTTCTGGTATCATTTTGCTGTTGATTGTGTGGAATAACGGCCGTAAAGGCCATTTCTCCTCAGAACAGCATTGGGGTGTCGAAGCCAGTGCCATTTATTGGCATTACGTTGACGTAGTTTGGGTATTTTTCTATCCGGCGTTGTATTTGATTGGAACGGCGGGTTAGTCTAGTAGTCTCTAGTCAGCTAGTCTCGTAGTCGGTTTTTGTGAATAGATGGGCTAGCTGACTGTTAAAAATATGGATCCTGTAACAAGAGCGGTTCTGCTTTCGTGGGACTGGCGGTGGGAAGTTATTCTTGTCCTGGCTTTGGCCGGGATTCTTTATTCCAGGGGGTGGAGGCGACTGCGCGGGCGCACGTTTGAGGGGAAGGGAAACGGCCGTAAACAATCCCGCACGCCCCGAGGCCGCTGGCGGTTAGCCGTTAAATGGCGGTTGGTATCTTACTGGGTGGGGTTGTTTTTTGTCGCGATTGCTTTGTTATCCCCGATTGATGTGTTAAGCCGGCAGCTATTTTTGATGCATATGATTCAGCATTTGCTGCTGATCATGTTTGCACCTCCGCTGCTGCTGATTGCCAACCCGATGCCATTTATGTTGTGGGGTTTGCCAGATGGCGCACGACTTTCTTTTGGCAGCTTTTTAGCATGGCTGCTGCGCAAAGATGCCCCCTTTCGCAATTCGCTGATGGCGATCACAAGCCCTGGTTTTTTGTGGCTGCTGTGGGCGATTTTTTTGTACGGCTGGCACGATCCCTATTTGTATAATGCGGCACTTTATTATGAGTGGGTGCATGATGTTGAGCATTTAAGCTTTTTTATCACCAGTATGTTGTTTTGGTGGAATATCACGCAAGCTGGGCCACGCATTCATAAAAAGGTGGGCATGATGGCGCGGGTTGCGCTGGCGTTAGCGGCCGTTCCGGTTAATGCCATTTTGGGTGCGGTGCTGGCATTCAATCCTGAGCCAGTTTATACCTATTATTTATCGGTGCCGCGTTTGTGGGGTATTAGTGTGATGAGTGATCAGCAGATTGGTGGGGTGATTATGTGGGTGCCGGGGAGCATGATGTTCTTTCTCGCCGCCTTTATTTTGATTGCACGCATGGTGGGTAAAGAGGAGCAAAAACCGTCGCTGCCAGCGAAAAAGTGGGTAACTGAAGACAGTATGGCCGCGCCAGGTTTGGAAAAATGAGTCAAGCAAGCATACAACAAACAGGAAAAGCGTTAGTCAGTCGGCGGTGGTTACTGCCGACGATTTTTGTTTTAGTGGGTATGATCCTTTTGGTCAGATTGGGATTTTGGCAGTTGGACCGGTTAAAGCAGCGACGGGCGGAGAATGCGCAGTTAACGGCCGTTCTCGAAGGCGCCCCCCTCCATCTTCCCCAAGACGCCATCCCCGAAGATGAAGCCTATTTACACAATCGTGATGTGGTCGTTACCGGCACGTTCGATTTTGCTAACGAAGGCTTTCACATTTTGCAGCAGTGGGATAGCAAAAATGGTGTTCACTTAATCACACCACTGCTCATTGATGGCAGCGATCAAGCGATTTTAGTTGATCGTGGTTTCATCCCTGATGCGGAAGTAGCAAACGCATCATCGTATGCAACAGAGAGTGGTCAAGTGACGGTGAGTGGCTATGTCGCCTTGTCAGAAATCATTTCGCGACCCAGAACCAGTGATGGCGATTCAGGCCGAGCAAATAATGAATGGTATCGCGTTGATGTTGCCGCAATTGAAGCGCAGCTACCTTATGATTTGTACCCCTTTTACATTGTCGTGCAGCCGACGGAAGAACTCGATCAAACGCTCCCCTACGAGCAGCCGCGCAATATCGATTTGTCGCAGGGCAATCATTTAAGCTACGCTCTGCAATGGTTTATTTTTACCGGTTTGCTAGGGATTGTTTATGTGTCGCTGGTGCGTCGGAGACTCGAATGAGCAGGCCTAAGAATTTAATACAAAGAAACGAAGAGACAAAGAAACAGAGGAAAAAAGAGAAAATCGGACGCGGAAAAACGCGGAAGAACGCGGCTTTTTTGTTTTTTGTTTTCTGTTTTTTGTTTTCTGTTCCTCCCGTTTTCGCACACGGTGGCGGAATTATCGTTGTCGGAAACGAACCAGTAGGTGCGTATGCCGTGTCGGTGTGGGTGAATCCGCCGGTGCCGCGCACGAATGAGACGCTGCATATGACGGTGGGGATTGCGGGAGCCGAGCTAGAGCCTATTTTGGATGCGGCTGTGCGAATTGATATTTTTGAAGCGGGTTCTGATATTTTGGTCACTTCTGCACCTGCGACAACGGCGCAGTCGGTGAATCGTCTTTTTTATGAAACGGACTTTCCTAGGATTGAACCGGGTGATTATGATGTGGTGGTGCGTGTAGATGGTACGGCAGGCAGTGGTGATGTGGTGTTTGAGATGGAAATGAAGCCAGCGAGCGGCATATCGTGGGTGGTTGCGGGATTGGTGGGGGTTGGGGTGATTGTGGTGGGGTTTGTGGTGTATAGTTGGCGGCAGCAGGATAGAAGTGGCGGGGTGGGGAAACGGCCGTCTTCCATCAATCGGCCTCCTCGTAAAAAATCAACCTAAAACGGTAACTAAACCGGCCTTCGACAAGCTCAGACCTCGACGCGCTGTATAGACACCTAAAACGTAGATTAATCGTATAGTAAATCTGAGACAATATGGTGGCATTTTGGTGACTTCCTGCGCTATAATGGCAACTTGCAAAAAAATTTCAGCTTGTTGCCACATCATGTAAGATTCCTCCCATACGAAATGGCAACAAGTTGTAAAATATAACCAACAAAACCAGACACAAATTGTATTGACGCCGAATACAAAAGAGGTGGTGTATACCATGCGAATGAAGCTAGAAGAAGGTTGGACAACGCTTTTGCTCCTATTGGCAATGATTTATGTTGCGGCCGCGGGTGTGGCTAAAGCAAATTTCTTCGATGGCTTGCAGATTTTGATATCCGTCGGAGTCGTTGCGATCTTTGCTGGTTTATTGTTGGCAAAAAGTCGTTTTGACACGCGAACTGCACACTTGTTTTCCTTGTTTTATGGAATGTTTTTCGTGCTGTTTTATGTTGGTAGCGTATTGCCAGGGGATTTTGTTTGGCGTGAACGTGTATTAGAAGTGATCAATATCCAGGTTGTTTGGTTACAAAAGCTGATTGGAGGCGGTACAGGTCGTGAAGGATATATTTTTGTGCTGCATACGGCCGTTGTTTTTTGGCTGGTCGGGTATTCAGCTTCCTGGTACATCTTTCGCAAACTACGCATCTGGCGAGCAATTATCCCAGCCGGGTTAGTGCTGCTTAGCGTTGTTTACTACTATTCCGGTCCAGACCCGCTGCCATATTACCTGGCTTTTTACATTTTATTGGCACTCCTGCTCGTTGTCCGCACCCATTTGAACGAACAAGAGAAACGATGGAGAGCCAGAGCGGTGCGGTACGAACCGCGTATCTGGGTTGGATTTTTGCGGGCGGGTTTGGTTGCCTCCGTATTGGCACTCTCTGTTTCTTGGTTAATTCCATCGATGTCAGCCAGTGCCGCCGTGGGCAATGCATTAAGCGATACCCGTGGCCCTTGGCGTGAATTCCAAAATAATTGGACAAGACTTTACTCAGCCCTGCGTACCTATGGCACAACCACGATTGATCCCTATCAAGATACGTTGGTATTAGGTGGGCCACGAAACGTTGGTTATACACCGGTGATGGATATTTATGTGGATCGACAATTGCCATATGTGTATTGGCAAAC
>QQUD01000891.1 GCA_008501785.1 Chloroflexota bacterium | reverse complement strand
TTTTGGAATACGCCGATGAACGCACGGTAGAACTCATGCGCCGGTATGAGATTGCTGGTGACTGCATCTACGCGAAGGCATTTCGGGGTGACACAGCTCGCATTGAACTTCTCACGGCATTGGGTTAGAAACCGGACAATGAATTACCCTATGTCTTGAACCACTCTGAAATAAATTCTATTGATGTGCCTGCGCTTCCAGAGGGTTACTTATTCCGGGCGGCTAACGGTATTGAAGATGCTGCGGCCTTGGCTGAGGTGCATAACAGCGCATTTGGGCCGATCTGGACCTCTGAATTGTACCGAAAAGCGATGGAGTCTCCGGGTTATGCGCCTGAACGGGAGTTGGTCATCCAAGCTCCAGATGGTACCTTCGCAGCCTTCACCATCATCTGGCACGATCATTTGAACCGCATGGGACTGTTTGAACCGGTGGGCACGCACAAGGATCATAGACGCCGTGGTTTGGGGCGGGCAATCGTTTTGTATGGGATGCAGCAAATGGCTGATGCTGGCATGGAATTCGCTTCGGTTGCTCATTTTGGTAAGAGAGAAGCCGCTAAAGGACTTTACCAAGCCTGTGGCTTCAAACCCTGGCACATGCAAGACGGATATATAAAACATTTCTAGAAAGTAGAGCATGAAGGAGAAGGCAACGAATGTTGGGAATCAACGAATAGGAAAGGAAGAAAATGACTAAATCTAGAATTTTCAAAGAACTCAATAGCGCCGAAATCGATAAAGTTATCTCTGATTTATATGGAAGTGATACAAAGATCATAGATTGCAGTTTGATGAAAGGGGGGCTTTTCAATACAACTTATTTGGTAAAGACGAACGCTGAAAACAACGGTATTGTCCTCAGGGTTGCACCCATCAATCGGCACTTATTATTTGATTTTGAAAAGAGTATGATGGCTGCAGAATCGCTTTTCTATGCCATGTTAAAAGAAAAAAATATACCTACGTCAGAGGTCATTCATCACAGCAACTCATTTGATGTTATTGATCGGGAATATATCATTTTTAAGTACATAAGAAGTATTCCTATGAACGACATCTCAGTGCCAAATGATGTGAAATCCGGCCTTTATCGTAGGTTGGGTGAAATCATCTCATTGCTTCACGATATAAAAGAAGAAAAATTTGGATGGAAACGACCAAACGGTGAGTTAGAAATGTATGATAATTGGAGTGGTTTCTTACATCGTTTTACAAGGGAACTTGCTGATAGAACATCAAATTATGGCATTTTTAACGATAGTGTGCTCAATCGATTTCTCAATGTTTTTGCTGATGCAACACTATTTGATCAAATAACACAAGCGCGTATGATCCACGCTGATTTATGGGAAGGCAATGTTTTGGTAAGCAAAAATGATAGCAGATGGGATGTCGTGGCCCTGATTGATGTAGATAAAGCAATTTTTGGTGATAAAGAATTGGAGTCCGATTCTCTCGTGATGCAAAATGATGATTTTTTGAGTAACTATTGTTTTAGATTAGACAAATCGTCTGCTTCTGCTTTTAGGAGAAACGCATATAAACTTCTGGGAAGCTTTATGTATGCCTATATTTGGCGTGTTCAGATTGGAAATGCGGATCGATATGAAAAAGCCAAACGAAATGGATTATCCATCTTGGATGTTATTGAATCATCTCAAGTTTGATCCGCTCCATGCCCGTCCCAATGCAGTTCAGCATACTGATGGGTCTCTCAACTCGCAAAAACAAAGGCAGCACATGATCAAAATCTCCCTTCTCGCAGATTGTCCCGAGTCTGTACCTACCCTGGTCCGCTGGTTTCGTACCCAATGGCCAGATTACTTTGCCGGGCGTACTGAGGCGGACATCGCTCAGGATTTTTTCTTGGAAGCAAACCGCAACGGCATCCCCGTGCGCCTGGTGGCCTTCGCTGATGGTGAGTTGGCGGGTACGATTACGCTGCGTGACCGGGCTATGAATGCCTTGCCGGAATACCACCCAGGTCTTGGGGGATTGTTTGTGATAGAGCAGCACCGTGGCCAAGGTATTGGGAGCGAGTTAGTCAGAGCCGGTATGCATGTCGCTCGGGAGCAAGGCTACCAAAGGATTTATGCCACAACAGTTGCGGCGCGAGGCATTCTGGAGCGTCTGGGATGGAAGCCGATCCAGAGGGTCTCGGACGGCGATGAAAAGCTAATGATTTATAGTTGTGATCTTTAGCAGGTTTTGAGGGGGGAAACGGCCGTTCCCCCCCCAATCTAGGGTTTTTCAGAAGTCGGACTTGTAACCGCGATTTCCAAATCGCGCTCTGCGGGACAGACCGGAACGCGATTCGGAAATCGCGGCTACGGTATATAAGAAAACTGCCCCCCCAAATCTCAACCATTCGTCCATTCATCTCATTCGTGTTAATCTTATTTCGAGACAGGAAAATGACGAACACATGACTCCCCCATCCTCATATTTACCCTAAAAATCCAAACCAGTGGAAATGAGATGTTATGAATTTTAATGAATCTATTGATCGCAACGAATATCCTACGATGAAATGGAGCAGATCATTCCTTGCAGCGCATTTCGGAAACGAAAACGCAATTCCGATGTCCGTCGCTGATATGGATTTGAAAGCGCCGCCTGCTGTGGTTGAGCAGTTGAAAAAACGGGTCGCCCATGGGATTTATGGCTACGAGTCTAAACCAGAAAGCTATTTCCACGCACTTGAGTCGTGGTATCAAAGCAGGCACGGGTGGATCATTAATCAGCAGCATATAGAACCTTGCCCATCCATCTTGAACGCAATTTCTATCTTGATCAATCAGCAATCACATGAAGGGGATGGCATTATTCTGCAGCCACCTGTTTTCTTCGAATTCAAAATGGTAATACGAAGCGGCAACAGAAAACTCATCAAGAACCCTCTCAAACTAGAGGACGGGCAATACAAGATTGATTTTGATGATCTGGAAAGCAAAGCATCCGATCCGAATACAAAGATATTGATATTGTGTAATCCTCATAACCCTGTGGGTAGGGTATGGACAAAGTCAGAGTTGGCACGGGTAGCAGAAATATGTACACGCAATAATGTTTTTGTGATTGCAGATGAGATTCATGGGGATTTTGCTTTTTCCCCTAATCAATATGTTCCATTCCTGACTGTTTCTGAAACGGCTGCCCAAAATGGGGCCGCGTGTATTTCTCCGGCAAAAACATTCAATATTTCGGGCATGGTAGATGCCATGGCGATTATTCCAAACGAAACGGTTCGCAACCAGTTCCACGAATTTGCGCATCGATACCAGATTAACAAGGTAAATGTATTTGCCACCGCAGCAATAGAAGCTGCTTATCAAAATGGTTCAGAATGGTTAGATGCGCTGCTGAATTATATTCAAGGAAATGTCGACACGATTCAGGAATATTTGCAGAATAACGATATCAACGTCTCGTTAATTGAACCTGAAGGGACGTTTTTGGCATGGCTCGATTTTAGAGGGCTGGCTTTAGATGCGAAAGCCCTGGAATCGTTTCTGGCACAGGAAGCCAATATTGCTGTGGCTCCAGGGTATTGGTTTGGCAGAGAAGGGGCTGGGTTTGCGCGAATGACGATTGGGTGTCCACGAAAAACAATTGAACGTGCTTTGGATAACTTGGCGGCTGCGGTTAGAAATCTCGCGGACTGAAACTTACAGCGGGATTTTTTGAGTAATATGGGAGGGGAAACGGCCGTTTCCCACCAGTTGTAACGGAATATCACAAATGGATTACACATACCCACCAAACGAGCAGGCATATTACGAACAAGTTTGGCATCTGGTCCGCCAAATTCCGTACAGCTACGTTGCCACCTACGGACAGATCGCCCAAATGCTAGCCGCGCCTGTGGGCATTGCGTCTGAAGATTACAAAGCATTCGGCCCACGCTGGGTGGGCAATGCGATGGCAGCCTGTCCAACTGATGTGCCGTGGCAGCGTGTCATCAATTCGCAAGGGAAGATCAGCGATAGGCCGGGTGCAAAGCAACAGCAACAACTGCTGGAGGAAGAGGGAATCCTGTTTGTGAAGGATAAGATTGACTTGAAGGTTTATCAGTGGCGTGGCCCGGGGCAGGAGCAGCAACCGAGGCAGGCGAGGTTGTTTTAGGGGGGAAATCATGAAAAAATTTCTTGTCTTATTATTTGCTATTCTAATAATCATTCTTGTCGGTGGCAAAATTTACACGGATGCAATTGTGCAAAATGCGGAGGCCAAATATCCTCCAGCAAAATTTGTAACGGCCGAAAACGTGCGCCTCCATTATCTAGAAGCAGGCTCAGGACCGCCAGTTGTCATCATCCCAGGGGGTAGTGGAAAAATACAAGATTTTTCACATTCACCACTTTACCCACTAGTTCTTGACGAATACAAAGTCATCATTTTTGACCGGCCAGGATTAGGATACAGCGAAAAACCAGCCGAAGAAGCAACTCCAGAGGTTCAAGCACGGCTGATTCACAGTGCCATTAAAGAACTTGGATATGAAAAGCCACTCATTTTAGGACAATCTTGGGGCGGCGTGATTGCATTAGCATATGCGCAAGCCTACCCAAATGATCTATCGGGAATGCTATTACTGGGCACAGCACCGTATCCACGCGAAAGAAACACCGACATCTTCAATGTCATTGCCAGAACGCCAATGATAGGGGATTTGATCGTTCATACGATTTATGTACCAATCGGTCGTCACTGGGTAGCACCTGCCATGCTAAAGCAAAATAAAGATTACTTTTCCCCGCTCGACACGGTGCCAGCAGGTTATTATGACGCAACATTAGAGATGGGACTACGGCCCAGCCATGTAAAAACAACAGCAGCAGAAACACGGATTATACCGGCATCATTAGCAGCTTTGGTTGAAAATTTAGACAAGATCGATGTGCCAGTCATGATAGTCGCTGGCGACCTAGATAAACATGCTATGGAGCAATCTGTTCATCTTCAAGAGGATTTGCCTGCATCAAAAGTAAAAGTAGTGGAGGGAACGAATCATTATCTTTGGTTCAGCAAACCTGAGGTGGTCATGGAAACCATTCGCGAATTGTGGATTTGGTCAGATGAGTTTCATGCTTCAAAGTGAAAACGGCCGTTTTCCAAAACGTTCCCCCCTCCTTCCATTGCTTCCAGCCGCCTTTCTCCATAATCAAGGAATATTAATTATTAATAAATTTTCTTGAAAACCACAATCAATCTATAATTTAAGTAGTGAAGCAGGGTATCAGGGAGCAATACAGATTTCCATTTAGACATCCATATGCCTTGGAGGCAACTTGAGAAGATATCTAAAAGCGTATAAATGGTCTAATATTGGCGCAATGGTGCGCAATTTAAAATTAGACCCTAAAATTTGTACGGATGCGTTTAACGGCCGTTTACTTGTCATCACCGGAGCAACCTCAGGAATCGGTTATGCAACCGCAAAAAAATACGCATCATATGGAGCCGATATTTTAACGGTCAACAGAAACGAACAAAAATCAATAGAACTGTGTGAAACATTAAAAAGAGAATTCAACACAAACTGCACCTACATACTTGCAGATTTTTCAAAATTAGCAGACGTTCACGCTGTCGGAAAACAATTGGCAGCATACGACAGAAACATCGATGTACTCATTCACAATGCCGGTGTATTCGTAACCAAAAGGACGTTTACAGAAGACAAGCTGGAAATGGTGTTTCAAACAAATTATCTCAGCACCTTTGTTTTAAATCACTACCTTAGAGAAAAACTCATCACCCAAAATAAAGGGCGCATCCTATTTGTCAATTCTGAAGCACATCGATTCGCTGTTTCCGGATTATATTTAGACGATCTCGCCTGGGAAAAACATTTTTACGCTGGCTTGCGGAGTTATGGCGCGGCAAAAACTGCGCAACTGCTATCAATGTTAAAATTCAACGAGCAATTTGCCGGAACCGGCGTCACCATCAATGCGATGCACCCCGGCAATGTCAAAACAAACAGTGGTCAAAACAATGGAAGAATTTACAAGTTCTTCAAGCGGTTAATTGTTGATAGAACAGCCCAATCTTCACATGTTTCTGCAGAAGCCCTTTATTACCTGGGTGTTTCTGCTGATTTAAACAACATTTCTGGCAAGTTTTTTAATCTCACCACAGAAGAAGAACCTGCCCCCCCAGCATTGGACAAGGACGCAGCAGAAGAATTGTGGGCAATAAGTAAAAAGCTAGGTGAACTAAATTGACAACGGAAAAAAGAATCGTAATTGTTGGCGCTGGCATGGCAGGTTTAACAGCAGCCGCCTATTTGGCTAGGGACAATTTCAACGTTTTACTACTAGATAAAAATGATCGTACAGGTGGATTGTTACATACCTTTGAAACCAATGGATTTTTCTTTGACTCCGGTCCAAGGGCCTTTGTCAATTCCGGCATTGTTAAGCCAATGCTAAAAGATTTAGGCATCAGTTGGGACTTTTTAGACAATAAAATTTCCATCGGCATTGAAGATGAACTATTTTGTATCGATTCAATGGAAGCCGCCGAGGAATACAAACGGGTACTCTGCAAATTGTATCCCGAAAACATTGAGGATATAGAAAAAATAATATCCATCATTTACAAATTATCTGAGTACACAAAAGTTTTATATGAATTTGACAATCCTAATTTTGTAGACCTAAAGAACAACAAAAAATTCATTTTTAGAGAATTAATTCCCTGGACATTTAAATTTCTACACGCTTTGAAAAAGTTGAATCAGTTTAACATGCCAATGGAAGAAAGTCTGGAACGGCTAACCGACAACCGCTCTTTAATCGATATATTGACCCAACTGTTTTTCAGGAAAACGCCTACCAATTTCGCGTTGGGTTATTTCTACGTTTACCTTGATTATTTTTATCCAAAAGGTGGAACCGTTGCTTTGGCCAATATTTTGAAAGAAAAGATATTGGATTGGGGCGGCGAAATAAAACTGAATACGCAAATTATTGAAGTCAATCCATCAGAATCGACAGTCGAAGACTCAGACGGCAATCACTACAGCTATGATCAGCTAATATGGGCAGCAGATTTAAAAACGCTTTATCGAAACCTGAACCCAGTAGGATTAGATGCAAAACTAACACATAAAATCGAATCTGAGGCTCAGATAATTCTTTCTGCCAAAGGAGCGGAATCTGTCTTCATTTTGTTTATTGCTGTAGATCGTCCACCTTCCTATTTTCAAACAAACGGTGGTGAGCATCTATTCTATACCCCTTCAAAAACAGGCTTAGGAGAGACGATTCGCGGGGAAAGAGAAAATCTCATAGATGATTTTGACAGTAAATCCAAAGGGGAGATATTAACCTGGTTAGACAAGTTCTGTAATTTAAACACGTATGAAGTTTCTGTGCCCGTGCTCCGCGACCCAACCTTAGCGCCGGAGGGACAAACAGGCGTTTTGATAAGCTGTCTATTTGATTATGAAATTATCAAAAAAATTGAAAAAGCTGGCTGGTATGATGAGTTTAAAGAGACATTGGAAAACTGCATTGTTAGAATTTTTTCTGAAACCCTTTATGATGGATTTGATAATGACATCCTCTTTAAATTTTCATCGTCACCACTGACAATTAATAAGGTTTCTGGAAGTTCTGAGGGGGCGATTACCGGCTGGTCTTTTGAAACAAACATCCCTGTGGTCGATAAATTGAAAGATATTCCAAATTCTGTTTTAACCTCGATTCCAGGCGTATTTAAAGCTGGTCAGTGGGCATATGCGCCTGCAGGTGTACCCATTGCCATGCTAACAGGGTGGTACGCAACTCAAAAAATCATCAAACAATCAAAGAGATAAAATAACACAGTTTATGCTGATAATTTCAGAGGGGCATTTAGGGGAAACGGCCGTTTCCTCCACAAAAAAAAGCACGAACATCCAAAAGACATTCGTGCCATTCATCAATTCGTTAAATTCGTATTTCTTTAAACGCCAACAATCTTAGCAAACTTGCCCTGCGACTCTGCTTCAATGTGCTTGTGAATGCTGCCGCCGTGGCTGTCCATCGTGACTACGACGGGGAAATCTTCAACGCGAATCACCCACATCGCTTTCCTCACCCAGTCAAATGCACATGATTAATGTGAAACTTGTCGGAAACATGTAAATAAACTATAGTTTTCCTATGCTTGTTTTGAAGGTGTATTGGAACCTTATTCGCCATATTTTGTAAAACAACAACGAGATTAGCATACAACACTAATTAAAGTTCACAAATGTAAGGAAAATGTGGAGGAACCATGCCTAACCTACGCGTTTGGGAACGCTATCCTCAAACCTACCGCGCCGACGAGATGCGCCTTTTAACCCGTTGGATAGCAACCTGCGAAAGTGGCACAGTGATTGGATTGCCCGGCTGTGGGCGAAGCACACTGCTCAACTTTTTATGTCACCGCCCCGACATTGTCCAGGGCTATTTACCGCCGGAGACCGGAACCATTATCCTCGTCCCCATAGACCTTAATCACTTGCCCTCTCACGACCCGATCACACTTTACCTGGTCATCCTGCGGGCTATCTATTGGGTACGCCACCGTTTTCCCAGCCACCTTCAAGAAACAATTGTTGCCTTTTATCAGGAATATCGACCTACCCAAAGCCCTTTTCTAGCCCAAAGTGGTTTACACGAACTGCTCTTTGCTCTGCAGGAGAAGGAAGTCCAGTTGGTCCTGGCACTCAATCACTTTGATCGTTTTACTCAGTCCACCCGCCCACAAACACTCGACACTTTGCGTGGCCTGCGCGACAGCTTTAGAGACACCCTTTGTTTTATCGCCGGAATGACTCAAGAAGCAGCTTACCTATCCGACGCAAAAGGCTTTACAGATACATTCTCTGGATTACTCCTTTACCAAATCTGCTGGGTCGGGGCCATGAACGAAGCCGATGCTCGTTGGGTGATCAACCAGACTACTTATTCCGCACCGCAGTCACCTACCACAGCAGAGGTCCAGACTATGTTAACCCTTAGCGGAGGCTTCCCCTCATTGCTGCGAGCGATTGGACTATGGTGGTTGAATCAATCCGACAAACCATCCTTGACTGATTGGCACAAGATATTGATAACCGAACCGGTCGTGGAACAGCAGCTAACCAAGTTGTGGCACGGATTGACCCAGATAGAACAGTTTACTCTAGCAACCATCCACAAGAGACAACAGCCGTCCAAACATAAGAAATCCGGCAGCAAAGGGACCTCACTGTTGGAAATCGAACGAGATGCTACTTTACGGCGTCTGGCTGAAAAAGGTCTGTGCTTTAAAAGGGGACCCGGCTGGCAAATGAGGGGCAAACTACTGGCGGCCTATATCGAAATGATGGGACCGGTCAGCCGGGGTGGCCTGCGCCTCGACTCAGTCACAAATGAGCTATTCCAGGGGGAAACCCTGGTAACAAATTTAACGCCACAGGAACGGACGCTACTCTCCTTTATGTTGCAACATGAAGCGCATAAGGAACATGAATACGAGACATTGCTCAATGAAGTTTGGACCCTGGATGAACAATATGACAAAACGATTATGGTAAACAACGTTCAACAATTGGTGTCCGGATTGCGTAAAAAGATTGAGGAGGACTCCTCAAATCCGCGTTTTATCATTTCCTGGGGTCGTCACCCCAGAGGAGGGTACAAACTTTACCCAGAAGGTCGTCCAGAACAGTAAGGAAAGCGCAGCAGTCAAGCTTACTATGGTGGTTTATTTTTTACGATTCCTCACAGTTTCATCAGCGTTAAACGAGAGAATTTGGCTCGAAAATTAACTATACTGGGAGAATTTAGTCAACCTTTAGGAGATAAATATGTCACCTCAAATTTGCCGCTCCCCTCAACCAAACGAGTTAGCTACTATACTCGATCAAGCCATTACCTGGGTAAAACAAGCCGGTGAAATGGCGTTGCGTGATTTCGAAAGCGTAAAGCTACTGCCATTAAAAGCTGATGGCACCTTGCTTACAACCACGGACCTCAAGCTTGAGCAGTTTTTAACCAACCAAATTCGTCTTGCCTATCCAGATCACAACCTACTGGCCGAAGAAGGTCGCTATCCTCAAACCCGTTCACCTTACACCTGGGGTATCGATGCGCTTGATGGCACAACTTGTTTTGTGCGCGGCTTGCCAGGCTGGGGTATCTCGGTAGGATTGTTCTACCAGAGTAGGCCAGTAATGGGACTATACCATATGCCGCTGTTGGCAGACCTAACCTACGCCACGCCAGCCGGAACTTATTGTAACGGGCAACCTTTACGCAAAACTGTTTCATCAGATTGGAATGGTCTAGGTTTCCTGGCCGTCAGCGCCGGGGCACACTATCATTTCGAGATCAATATCCCTCGAATTCGCGCCCTGGGTAACATGAATGCCAGCCTAGTCTATACCGCCCGCGGTTCGGCCACTGCTGCCTTCATTCCCCAAGCCAGGCTGTGGGACATCGCTGCGGGAGTTCTCATTTTGCAGCAAGCGGGCGGTGAATTACGCTACTTGTCTGGTCGGCCGGTTGACCTGACCGTGCTGGTGAATGGCTGCCCCACGCCCGAGCCGATTGTAGCAGGGCATCCGCTGGTGGTGGCGGAGGTACGGAAAGCAATCAGCAGTAAAACCAGGTTATCCAGAGCTACGTGATCATGAACTAATTACATACCGCTAAAGACATAACCAATTAAAACATATATTGATGTGCTGTTTAGCAAAAATCTGGAAAGGAGAGAAATGATTCAAAAGGAACACAAGGAGCTTTATGGAAATTTTGAAACAATCAGAATAATCGAGGAAGGAGGGATGGGAACAGTCTACGAAGCGCGTCACCATAAAATACCCACAATTCGTTCCGCGATTAAAGTCATCAGACCGGATTATGCAGAAGTGCCTGCGTTTCGTCAGCTTTTTCAGGTCGAAGCAAAAATTATGGCCGAGCTTGGTGAAGACCCAGGGACCGTCTCTATTCACGATTTTGGGTTTAATGGGGGGCGCAACCGAGATCGACTTTATATTGTTATGGACTTCGTCGAAGGTGAAAATTTAGGCAAACGCCTCCATAGATTAAGGGCCAACCAATCTTGGCTGGGGCTAGAAGAAGCCATCTGGCTTATTCACGAACTTTGTCCTGCAGTGCAAAAGGCTCATGATAAAAATATCTGGCACCTGGATCTGAAGGCTGAAAATATCATGCTGGCTAAAAAAACAGCATCAGAATTTGGCTATCAACCCATTTTAACAGATTTTGGAATTGCCGAACTCAAAGAAGCTGTTGAAGGAAGCTCCCGACGAGTAAGTGGAACGCCACCTTATATGTCTCCAGAACAAGCCGGATGTAATTCGCAAGGCGTTGACGGCCGTTCTGATATTTACTCATTAGGCATTATCCTGTTCGAATTAACAACCGGCCAACTGCCTTTTCAAATCAAGACCCTGGCAGATAAACACATTATTTGCGATGAGGAACCCCCGCAGCCCACCTCTATTTATCCAGTTCTACCTATTCAGTTGGAAGAAGTTATCCTCAAAGCCCTTGCCAAAGACCCCACTGCCCGCTTTCAAACCGTTACCGAAATGGATGAAGCACTGAGTGAACTCAAGCCACAGATACAAACCTTACCCTATGCCTCCCCAGTGTCAACTACGATCACCTTGTTAAGTGATATTGATCAATTGCCCCCAATTACTTCTCCAAGGATTGTTGATCCCAATCACCTCTTATCGGAAGAAGGAAAAGTAGTGTTAGAAAAAATGTTTGTAGAGGAAAAGTATAAGGAGGTAACCGTCAGGCGGCAATTTGATGGGGGACTTAGCGGGGCTTATGTTTATGAAGTGCGGCCGATCAGTCACAGCACCAATGAAGCACATAGCGTCATAAAAGTTGCAGCCCAGAGCGTCATCCTGAGAGAATATCTGGCGTATGAGCAATTCATCCAAAAGGCTGAAGCGGCGCGAAAATTTTCCTTAAAATGTGTTAAATCTATCGGCAAGCCGATTGAAGTACCGGAGCTTGGTCTGGGATGGGGTGGACTGCGCTATTCAATGGCTGGAGATGGTGAAGCACGAGTCAATAGCCTGCATCAATATTATCTTTCGCCGGACAATAACATAGATGATGTTTTAGACAAACAGAAAGCTCTGCTAAAAGAGATGAAAAACATTTGGCAATCGACAGGTGAGGTTCAGGCTGAAAGAAGCTATTCCGTGCGTAAACATTTTAGCTTCTTACTGCCCGTCGATTTGGTGGTTGATTGTCCCAATGATGGGTCATCCATTCAGGCTCCTGCTAAAATAAGGTCCGATGTACTGCTGGGTGAATTCAAAAAGGGTGATCCGGTGCGGGTGGTTGACCAGCAATTTATCCTGGTTAAGGTTGATCCTACCAATTTTGCACTTTTTTTGCGTTCACCGGCAGAAGTTGATAGTTGTTACACGCTGCGGCTAAATTTTCAATCGGCTGAGGCGATGCAGCCTTATGTTCGCTATCAGATTGGTCACCTTATCCCACACGATATTCAAGGCATTGTGCAATCGACCCGGGCTGACAGTTTCCACGAAATTTTGGGAAAGGTATTGGGAACGGCCGTTAACTGGCAGCAAGCCCCTTACCTTGACCTCCCTGTGCTTAACAAAATGGTACCCAACCCGTGGCTGGCCCTGGAACCAACGTTGGCGAAATTTATGGACGGCATCCGCAGCGGCGTTATCCACGGCGACCTTAACCTGGAAAATGTTTTAATCGAAACTCCAGGGGATGCCCTTTACCTGATTGATTTTGCGCAAATGCGCCAGGACAAAGTGCTGCACGATTTTTTGACTTATGAAAGCCGGATAATTACCAAAATCGTGGCCGAATTATGCCATGATGAAGGTGAACAACTCCCCAGGATTATTTACGACTTTTACTGCAAGTTGGACCAGGAGACATTTAAGATTGGGCAATCCACAATCTCCCACGATATTCCGGAACAGTTAAAAAAGCCATTCGAGTTGCTGGCCCAACTGCGCGATGAAGCAAAATCGTACATCACCAGTCGCAGCAACAATTACCAGTACTACCTGGGGCTGATCGTTTATTTGCTAGGCACATTGCGGTTTAAAGACCTGGACGCCATGCAGGATAAAAACGGCCGTTCAATTCCCAAACAAACCGCCTTTTGGGCCGCCGCTGCTGTTTGTGACATCCTAAAACCTGGTCCCCAAAAAGATACTCAGAAACAACGCCCACAAGTAGCTACTAACCAACCGAAGATAGTGGGAATTGCGGTGTTCCTTCTGGCCTCCTGCACCTGTGTTGCCTGCCTCTCTGGGCTATTATTATACTTTAATGTTTCTCCTCCCTCAGTCATTCTCTTAAATAGAAACGGTACGGAAATTTCTGCTGCAGCTAAAGACGAAATCCTGATACTCATTTTTACTTTTAGTAAACCTGAAAAAAACGACACCGAACCTGAGGTCGGAATTCTTTATGAGATTCAAGATACCGTAGACCGAGAGAAGGATCTGGAAATGGTTCGAGTGGAATTGACACAACATATCTTGAACGATGAAGGGGAATCTACGACTATGGCTAGAGAAATTGGAGAGCAATACAATGCCAGTATAGTGATTTGGGGTGAGGATACCGCTGGGAAAATACGCGTGAACTTTCTCGAATTGAAGCACCCTGACTTCGAAGCGGCTTCGGTTCATGTCACGGGAGATATAAACCAGTTTGACCCTCTTGATGATTACCTTAATAAATTTGTGTTTAAGGAATTACCTGATCATCTCGAGTTTTTGTCATTATTTGCCGTTAGCCATTCGCATTACCTAAATGGACAGTATGACCAAGCCATCAATTTGGCAGAATGCGGGGTAGACGAAATTCTTTCTTCAGATGCTCGTTCTCTAGATAATCCTAAACCATGCAATGACCGTCCGCCATTATTGGAAGATATAAAAGACGAGATAAACGACCTTCTTCTTTATGGTAATATACCTGAGGGGTTAGATGGCGCGCTATTTCGTCTAGGCTGGCTTTATGGGACGCCACATGGAGATCCCAACAATGCGATTATCTACTATACTCAAGCTATAAGCCTCACCCAAGCCATTAGCAGCGACAACTCTGAAAGTATTGCCGTCGTCGCTTACAACAATCGCGGTATTGCTTATTATGAATTAGAGCAACACGACGTGGCCATCGCTGATTACACTCACGCCATTGAAATCGACCCTGAGTTTGCATTCGCCTTCTACAATCGCGGTATTGCTTATTTTGAAAAAGGGCAGGACGACGTGGCCATCACTGATAACACCCGCGCCCAGGCCATTGCTGATTACACCCGCGCCACTGAAATCGACCCTGACTTTGCATTTCCTTACAATGGTCGGGGCATTGTTTATTATGACCTGGAGCAATATGATGATGCCATTGCTGATTACAATCGGGCCATTGAAATCGACCCTGAGTATGCATTCGCCTTTTACAATCGTGGTATTGCTTATTATCAAAAAGGGCAGGACGACATGACCATCACTGATTACACCCGCGCCCAGGCCATTGCTGATTACACTCGCGCCACTGAAATCGACCCTGACTTTGCATTGCCTTACAATGGTCGGGGCATTGTTTATTATGACCTGGAGCAATATGATGATGCCATTGCTGATTACAATCGGGCCATTGAAATCGACCCTGACTTTGCACTTGCCTACACGGGTTTGGCCAAGGTTAATTATAAACTGAAGCGGTACGATGACACGCTTGCCGATTTCATCCGGGCCATTGAGAGCGACCCCGACAATGCGAATGCTCACAACGGTCTTTGCTGGGTTGGTAGTTTATTGGGTAAAGTCGATGAAGTGATGATAAATTGTAAAACGGCCGTCGAACTCGCTCCTGAGGATGAAAAAATTCTTGATAGCAGGGGGTTAGCCCGTGCTTTGACCGGAGACTACGAGGGTGCGATTGAAGATTTTGAGAAAGTGGTGGAATGGTTTGAGACCGAATACACTGGTAACGATAAAAAGGTTCTCAAATCAAAGCGAGAAGATTGGATTAGTATCTTAAAGGCTGGGGAAAACCCATTTACTGCCAAGGTGCTGCGGGAACTTCTGTTGGAAATCCCAGACGAATAAATCATTACACAATTACCGTAAAGGCTCTGCGATTTTCAAAAATCGCAGAGCCTTTTTTATTGTTTACTCAGCGACTCCTCAGCGTTCATCTATCGAACTTAACCACAGCTTTTGGCATACTGAGCCATAGTCAAGTCAACCCAATTAAACATTCCCAAAAGATAGAGCACGCTCCGCAGCGAACCGCGAAGGATGAAAGTCGTAATCCGAACATCTTGTTCGGACCGATCATCGAACAAGATGTTCGATTTACAAGGAGAAAGACGCATGAGTACAACAACGAATAGCGCCACCACGCCGGTTGAACAGAAGTGGCTCGGCAACCTGGTGGTGGGGGTGATTGTTTTCATCATCCTGATCAATGTGTTTAATTTCCCCACTATTTACTGGGTATATGAGTTTAAGGGACAGGTAACCTCGGTCGGTGAGGAGGAAGTCTGCATCCAGCCCGACAAAAACGAATGGTCATTTGTGGCCCGGTTGTGGTTCCAAAAATCCGGTCCGATTTGTGGCGAGGCCGAACAACCTAACTTGGCGAATACCTCTTTCGGGGGCACCTCTAAAGTATGGGCCAGCCTCTCCTGGCAAAAGAACGCCAATGGCGATAAGGTCAAAACATATCTCATTGTGCGGAGGGTAAAGTAATGACAGCAAGCTGGAATACACAAAATTTACGCATGATGGACCTTATGTTCCTCTTGCTTGTGAACGATGCCGGCAAAACAACCGGTAACGTATCGATGTTCACGCTGGCCGCAATTGCCGATTTAACAAAGCAGGGACGAATCGAGTTTGACGGCTTAAATTTAAGCGTCAAGACTCGCCAATCGGTTGGACACGCAGCCACCGACGAGGTGCTGCGCATAGTGCGAAATAAGATGCCTGTTAATGACCTGTTAAATTTACCGGACGGCCAGGTTCTTAAAAAACAGCAGGCCTCAATGGTCGTTCGTCAACTATGCCATGCGCAAAAAAAGAAGGTTCTCCTTTTCTTTCCAGTTACAGTGTATCCCCTGATCAATCAGGCTCCCAAACAAGCGCTTCATCATGCCATTCGCACCGCCATTATGGGAAACGATGCCGTGCCTGAAGAGATTGCAGCTTTGCTAGCAATCATGCAAGGCTACGAACAATCCTCTCTATTACCGCTGCGTGCAAATGAACTCAAGACCCGGCAAAAGCGCCTTAAGCAGCTATCTGAACTTTCACCGCTCACTGTTTCGCTGGAGACAGCAGCTCGACTGCTTCACCAAATAATCAAAGAACTGGAAGAAGAAGCTGCCTATGGCGGCTGATGTGCAGGTGGTTGATCAGATGCAGCCAAAAAGAGGGAACATGATGGGCACCACAAATTATGACCATCACCTTGAAACTTTCAGATTTGGTTCTGCTGTGGCGCAAGCTGCATTTTGTCGCAAATTGGCCCAAGAAAATAGGTGGTCCCTCTCATTCACGCAGCGTGTTCTGGCTGAGTACATGAGGTTTTTGATCCTGACGGCGTTGGGAGAACCGGTAAGCCCGTCTTACACCGTAGACCAGGCGTGGCATTTGCACCTGCTTTTTACCGACTCTTATTGGAACGATCTGTGTCGAAACTACCTGCCCCGCTCCTTACACCATTTTCCAAGTGCCGGATCAGCAGCGGAATCAGAGAATTTTCATCAATGGTACATGGCGACGCTGGCATCGTACCGGCGGGTTTTTGGCGAAAAGCCGCCCGCCGATATCTGGCCTGAGCCAGGACAATTTCCGACCATGCGCATACAGCGAGTGGACCTCAATAAGAATTGGGTGATCCCCAAACCTACCCGTAAAAGCTTTCTAAAATTCAGGACGATCATTCTGATGTTGGCAATCATCCATTTGATTGTGCCGGCATGGCCGCTGCTTAGGTCGTGGTGAGAATGGCGTGACTCAGGCAAGCATATAAACCTTAAACTACCAATGGAGGGTAAATCTTATGTTAATCAAAGGCATCGACGGGATGACAACGAGCGATTTGCGGTTTGAACTGCAAAACGGGGGCAAGTTTGTGATGTTTCATTACTGTATCTCTTGTTTGATCCTCACCTTCCGACGCAGGTCAGATGTTTATTTTGTCAAGGCTGGAGAAAGCGTGGTCATTAAGGGGCTGGGCTATACTCTGGTAACGCTGCTGCTGGGTTGGTGGGGCTTTCCATGGGGCTTTATTTATACTATCGAGGCAGTAATTGTGAATTTGGCAGGTGGAAAAGATGTCACGACAGAAGTGATAGCCATGATCAGGGACGGCCGTCTACCGAGAAGCTAACGACCAAATTAGGCTTTGACAGTGCGTACAACCTTGCGTCAGGATTCGTTTAAAACTTTTCCAATCCCCTCAACTGAAGCAAATTTAGCACTTGAAAGACCTGTCGTTAAACGCTAACAATTTTAGCAAAATTACCCTGCGATTTCGCTTCAATCTGGTCGTGCATGCTGACACCGTGGCTGTCCATCGTCACCACAACTGGGAAATCCTCAACACGAATCACCCACATCGCTTCGGGTACGCCAAACTCTGCCAGTTTGTAGACGCCCACCACTTCTTTCACAGATTGGGCAATCAAACTGGCTGCGCCGCCGATAGCGTGCAGGTAATTGGAGTTACGACAAACAATAACCTCCAATGTGCATCAGCGTGCGTTCTTGACAAAACGCTTATGAGTTGTACAATTGTACATATTAACCACTGGAGATTGATATGGATATTGTCATTGATACATCTGCGTTAATTGCAGTGATCGTTGGTGAACCAGAACGTACAAAGATTATTGAATTAACGTCTGGAAATACATTGATTGGTCCTGGCTCAATTCCGTGGGAAGTTGGCAACGCCTTTTCAGCTATGTTTAAACAAGACAGGTTATCGCTTGATGAAGCGCAAAAGGGCTTAGTAATATTTGACACGGTTCCAATCCGGTATGTTGAAACAGATTTTTTTAACGCTTTGAAACTATCCAAACAAACCAATATGCATGCTTATGACGCCTATTTTTTAGATTGCGCTACCAGGTATAAATCACCTTTACTAACCCTCGACCAGAAACTGAAAACAGCAGCTCAAACACTCAATATCGTTACGTTGGAGGTTTAACATGCAAGTTTACACCTATTCAGAAGCCAGACAAAAGCTTGCTTTACTACTCGAACAAGCTGACGCATCTGGCAAAGTATTGATTCGGAGAAAGGACGGACGCACTTTTGCCTTAGTACCGGAAAGAAACGTCAGTTCACCTTTAGATGTACCCTCAATTAAAGCAAAAATAACAACCCAAGAAATCGTAGATCTTATTCGAGAAGGAAGAGAACGGTAGACTGGTTTGCTCAGCTAACCAAAATATCAAGCATGAACATCGTCAAGAAACAAAAATGGCACGAACATCCAAAAACATTCGTGCCATTCGTCTATTCGTCTTATTCGTGATTAAACACCAATAATCTCAGCAAACTTACCTTGCGATTCCGCTTCGATGTTCTTGTGGATGCTGTTACCGTGGCTGTCCATCGTCACCACCACCGGGAAATCTTCAACACGAATCACCCACATCGCTTCGGGCACACCAAACTCTGCCAGTTTGTAGACACCGATCACTTCT
>QQUD01000122.1 GCA_008501785.1 Chloroflexota bacterium | reverse complement strand
ATGACAGGGCCACATTTTGTAGTTTTCTATTACCTGATTATTTATTTAACTTCCATAAACATGTTTGGTTTAGCAGCCCCAAAATTCATTCCATATTTATAAACGGATGAGCACTTAACAATCATTAACCCTCGACGCGGCCAAGTTTTCTCCGAGTATTGCAACGATTTGTGGGGACAAAATATCTGCCGCACCCGCCGAGGGCTGAAGCCCCTGGCTACGAGGTGGAAGGCCCTCCGGGCCTGACGGATTCTTAGCCCTGAAAGGGCTTCTTCATCTCGTAGATGGGGCGTTCACGCCTCATCGAAGGTGGCAAATAATCGTCTGTTCGTTTATCCCCACGATTTCTTACTATACTCGTTTTCTCCTGTTCACCTTGTCCCATTTTTATGAAAAAGATACTATTAAACATATCTCACGCCTCAACAATTGTACTGGCTATTGGGATGGGGACTGACATAGGAATAGTGTTGACATGCACAATTTAGTGCCACATTTTATCCTTTCCCAACATGCACAAGGGCAGACGAGCGGCTCATTTGACGCGGCCACACTGTTTGTCGATATTTCAGGTTTTACGACCATCACTGAAACATTGATGCAGCATGGTACAGAGGGGGCCGAAACGCTGGCGAATTTAATGCGTTCGGTGTTTACGCCGCTGATTGATACGGTGTACGCACATGGCGGATTTATTGTGGGATTTGCTGGGGATGCATTTACGGCCGTTTTTCCCACAACTCCCGCTTCACCTACCCGACGTGCCACCGCCGCAGCTTCCACCATCCAACAAACTGTGCAGCAGCAAGCCGACGTGCAAACGCCATTTGGAGCTATTCACATCAGCAGCAAAATTGGGGTGGATGTGGGATTGGTGCAGTGGGGGATTATCACCCATGATGATCATCAACGTGTGGCTTATTATTTTCGTGGTCCAGCAATTGATGGCTGTTCCTACGCAGAGCATCAGGCGGCGCGGGGGGAGCTGATTGTGAGTAGAGATGTGTTTACGGCCGTTTCCCCTCACATCACCGCCCACCAACTTGACGAACATTATCGCATCACACAAGTTGCAGATACTTTGTCTAGCCCGACAACGACGCAGCTGCCTGACTTCACGCCATTTTCAACCCTGGCAGCCCAATATTATCCACAAGTCATCTTGCAGCAAGTCGCCCCAGGTGAATTTCGGCAGGTGATCAACGTGTTTATGGCGCTTGATGGCGAGTTGAAAGCGGATGAGTTAGACAGCTTCATGCAGCTTGTATTTGCCAATCAGCAAACATATGGGGGTCTACTCAATCGCATTGATTTTGGCGACAAGGGGTGCAATTTGCTGCTCTTTTGGGGCGCCCCCACCGCCTATGAAAATGACGTGACGCGAGCGCTCAACTTTTTGCTAGAGCTGCGAGCTAATACCCCAATTCCGATGCGAGCCGCAGTTACCTACACGTTGGCATATGCTGGTTTTATCGGGTCTGACTTGCGCGAAGAGTATACGTGTTACGGACGCGGCATTAATTTGGCGGCCCGATTTTTGATGCAGGCCGATTGGGGGACGATTTGGGTAGATAATGCTGTTGCCCAGCGCACACAAACCCGCTTCTTCGTCGAGTTTATCGACCAATTTCAGTTGAAGGGGTTTTCCACACCACAATCCGCATTTCTGCTTCGTGGTCGTACACAAGATGCATCGACTCTGTATCGCGGCAGCATGGTGGGGCGCACGGAGGAATTAGCGCAGCTGGGTCGATTGGTTGAACCGGTGCGAAACGGCCGTTTCGGCGGCATCATCACCATCATCGGCGAGGCAGGTATCGGCAAAAGTCGTCTCGTTTATGAATTTACCCAAACATTGACAACTGAGATGGATGAAACGCAGCCAAACACGTTCATTTGCCAGACAGATGAAATTAATCGACTGTCGCTGAATCCATTTCGATATTTTTTACGTCGCTATTTTCGACAGCATTTTGATAATTCTGATGTGGTTAACAAAGAGCTGTTTACGGCCGTTATAGACAACCTGATAAACACCACATCCGCACACCCAAATGGCGCAGAACTTGGTGCGGAATTAAATCGAACTCGCTCATTTTTAGGGTCCCTCATTGGCTTGTATTGGCCCGATTCACTCTATGCCCAATTAGACCCCAAACTTCGTTTTGATAATTCAATTCGCGCCATGAAAATGCTGCTGTTAGCTGAGAGTTACCATCGACCATTCGTCCTTCTGATTGAAGATAGCCAATGGTTGGACGCAGATTCGCGTGAATTTATCAGCATTCTTACGCGGCAGGTCGCCGATTATCCATTTATCATTCTGGCAACTGCCCGCCCGCCAGAAGTTGAAGCTAAATTTTTTACAAAAACAATCCCTCTCGAGATACCCCAAACCGAAATTCAACTGGGTACTTTAGACAAAAAACATATTCAGGAATTAGCAGCGAACTTGTTGACTGGGCAGGTTTCGCCCGAACTGGTGGCGCAAGTGATGCTCCGTGCTGACGGCAATCCGTTTTTTGCAGAACAGATGCTACTTTACTTGAAAGAAGAGTCACAGCTGACCGTTGGTGAGTCGGGATGGACGTTTGTTGATGAAGCGATAGAGACGCCCTTACCGGCTGATTTGCGCACAGTTTTGGTGGCACGACTGGATCGTCTGACACGGGCTGTACGCAAGGTGGTGCAAACGGCGTCGGTTTTGGGGCGTGAATTCCCGCTGCGGCTGCTGGTGGTGATGCTGCAAGGGGATGAATTGGTGATGGAGAAGGTGGAAACGGCCGTTAACGCCGCCATCTGGGTATCTCTCAACGAAATTCGCTACCTGTTCAAACACCGGCTGATGCGCGATGCTGCCTACGAAATGCAGCTGCACAACCAGCGCCGCATCCTGCACTACACAGCCGCCACCAGCCTCGAAACCCTCCACCGCGACGACCTCAGACCTCATTATGCTGAACTGGCCTATCATTTTGAGCAAGGTGGCGTGGCAGATAAAGCCCACATCTACTTAATCATGGCCGCTAATGCGGCCCAAGATGCCTACGAAAATCATCAAGCGCTCAATTTCTACGAGCGTGCATTGGCATTAACTGCCGTCGATGATGTAAAGACGCAGTTTGAGTTATTAAGTTCTTCTGAGGTAATTGATGGTTTGTTAGGAAATCGAACATCCCAACAAGAGCGATTGACACAACTTGCTCACTTAGCAAGCACTTTGCAAAATGCAGACTATCAGGTGCGGGTGGCATTGAGGCAATCTCAATTGGCTGAAAGCCTCAGTGATTTTGAAAAGGCTGTCACGGCTGCACGCCGCGCGATTCAAATCGCCGAATCACAATTATCAGGTGTCTCTGGCAGGCGGTTCAAAGCATTAGGGGAAATCACTTTAGCAGAAAGTTTGTTGCGTTTAGGTAATTATGAACAGATTGAATCAACGCTGCTTGATGCGCTTTTGATCCTTGATGAAATTAATGCGGTGAGAGAAGCAGTTAACGGCCGTAAAGCATTAGCCAGCCTTTATATCTATCTAGGCCAATACGAAAAATCAGAATCGCAGTATGAAACAACGCTTGCCGGTTATCAAGCTATTGGCGATAGATTTGGCGAATCTACCGTGCTGGGGCGATTGGGTGTTGTATACCGGCTCATGGGCAAAGCTGACACCGCAATCTTCTATTTTGAACGGGCAATTAATTTACAGCAGGTGATTGGGGATCGCCATGGTGAAGGCATGGCGCGTCTTCATTTGGGCGCAACCTTTCAAAATCTTGGGATCATTCCCAAAGCCCGCGATGCCTATGCACAATCCATTGATATTTTTGCAGAAATTAGCAATCCTGTTGGGGAGGGTGCTGGGCATAATGGAATTGGGTTGGTTGCGCTTTTCTTGGGAGATTATGCGCCTGCTATCGAGTCTTTTCAACGAGGGTTAGCTATCCAACAATCTGCGGGGGATATCTATGGCTCCAGCTTTGCATTCACGAACATTGGCAGCACACAGTTTTTTCAAGGTGATTTTGTTAATGCAAAAGCCTCGATTTTGGATGCCCTTGCCATTCAAAATAAATTTGATGATCCGCGCAGCAAAGCATTATCATTGAATATCCTGGGGGAGATAGAATTAGCACAAGGCAATCTGGAAGAGGCTAAAGAAGCTTTTCAACAAGCGATTGATTTATTCAAGCATCACCCTAACGTGCATCGGATTGAAATTGTTGCTGGATTAGCTCGTGTTGCTCTGGCCCAAGAAGATTATGAGAGCGGGAAAACCTTTGCAGAATTGATTTTAGATTATCAAAACGAAAACCCTGGATTGCATGGTACAATTTACACGTTTCGGGTGTGGATGGCTTGTTATGATGTGTTAACGGCCGTTTCCGACCCCCGATGCCATAAACTACTCAACACAACGTATCAGCAGTTGCTGGAAAGAGCCAGCTTTTTTACAAATGATGCTGATCGTTATTCCTTTTTGAATAAGTTTCCACATCATCGAGCCGTGATTGAAGCCGTTGAAAGAGAAGAATAGGAATAGGGGGCAAGGTGCAAGAATGATTCCCTGCACCCTGTCCTCTGCACCTTTTTACTTTTTGGTTCAACAGGAATTCAAGGGGTTGAAATCACTTGTAGGGGCGGACCCTTGTGGTCGCCCTCGATTGGGCGGGTACAAGACCCGCCCCTACAACGAGCAATTCCCCGCGAAATCTTAAAGAGCTTACTTTTTTAATAGGAGGTACATTTTGACC
>QQUD01000397.1 GCA_008501785.1 Chloroflexota bacterium | reverse complement strand
TCGTTGCTGCCGGTGCTGTTCCTGGATATGCGTCTCCCATTGGATTAGAAATTGCTAAGTCTCTTGAAGAACCGGGTATATTTGTACTCGCGGACACCTCAATTGAAGCCGGTGGCAACTTTGTAGGCGGCGCAAATGACACAGGCTATCACTACACCGGAGCCAACTATCCACGCGATCATGCCATTAGCCAAATAGCAGACATCGCCCAAGCAGACACCGGTCATCTGGCGCCTAATGGCAGCCGCCTTGTCGCACGCCGGGCCATTGAAGCTGGACACTGTTTCAAGTTAGGCACACGCTACAGCGCCGCCACTAACGCCACCTATCTTGACGAAAACGGCAAACCGCAGCTTGTATTCATGGGATCATACGGCATCGGTTTAGATCGGTTAATGGCTATCATCGTCGAGCGCCATCACGATAAAGACGGCATCGTTTGGCCCACGGCAGTTGCACCATACGACATCCATCTCATGCATATTGGCAAAGGGGATGCGGCCAAAGAAGCAGCCGAAAAACTGTACATTGAACTACGTCAAGCAGGTTTCGATGTGCTGTTTGATGATCGCAAAGCCAGTGCTGGTGTTAAATTCAAAGACGCTGATTTGATCGGCATTCCCTGGCGCATCGGTGTTGGCGCGCGCGGGTTAGCTGAGGGTGGTGTTGAAGTAAAACAACGCAGCCAAACAGAACGCCAAACAGTGGCATTAGATAATTTAATTGACTTTTTGCGTCAAAATATTTCCTAACTATTTTACAACAGGGGCACGCATGCGTGCCCCTGCCCCCGACCACCTCTATTAGCAAACACTTCAATCACTAAACATCTTTTCCCATTGCTGCTAACTACATTTCTTTTTACACTTGATACGTTGCAACATGTGATTTATTTATTTTTTACTGCCATTACCCAGAAACAAGGCAACATGCATACATGACAAATGATCAAATATATTTCATTATATTACTCATAACAAGCAGCATTATTTCAGGAATAGTTACCTATTTTGCATGGCAGCGTCGTCTTTTGCCGGGAACCATTTTATTTTCGTTGATCATGGCATTGGCAACCTTCTGGCCAATTGTTACACTTTTTCATTTAATCAGCGATAATTTATCGAAGAAACTTTTCTGGCTAAAAGTTGAATATTCATTCATCATCTTTCTCCCCATGTTTACGCTTCTGTTTGCATGGCAATATGTGCGTAACTCTAGAAAATGGCCATGGTCTCAGTTTCTTTTTCTTGTGATACATCCCATCGTAAACGCTTATCTCCTATGGTTCCAACCCAATATACCAACCATTTGGGATTCTGTAAGATTCATAACGCCTGATTCGTTTTTAGTTGTTCAATTTGGGGTTTGGTTTTGGCTGTCGTTTTTGTATGCTTGCATCTCAATTGCGGCTAGTATCTCCTTTTTTATTCACTTCTTTTGGCAAGACCCATCGTTTTATCGTCAACAAATTTTGGCTTTGGTAATAGCGCTTGCTGGCCCCTGGACGGCCGTTTTGCTTTATGTTTCTGGCCTTATACCATTTAATCCAGTTGTGTTCTTGCTACCATTAACGGGTATTGTTTTCTATCGAGGGTTTTTACGTCCTGGTAGCTCAAACATTTTGCCAATCGCCCGTTCGCATGTTGTCGAAAAATTACAAGATGGGATCATTGTTTTAGATGCGCAAGCACGCATTGTCGATATTAATACCGCCGCACAACAGATGATCGGTTGGAATCAAGCCAAACCAATTGGTTCCTATTTGAAAGACGTATTCCCACAAGGTCAGTCTGTTATTCAAGCAAATCAACAACACAGTTTGTCTAATAATCACCTTACATTTGAAGTTGATGGTGTTGTCCGTCATTTTGACTGTACGTTTAGTAAGCTGACGGATACTCGCACGGAGGAAAACGGCCGTATTCTAACTCTCCACGACGTGACACATCGCATCCAGCAAGAAGAAACGCTGCGTCTTTACACCAGACGTTTACAATTCCTGCACGATATGAGTCAGGCAATACTGCACTCACATGAGCCAATGGAAATTGCGCAAACTGTTTTAGACTACCTCAAAAAAATGATCACCTTTCAAAGAGCCAGTTTTGTTCTTTTTGATCATGACAAGCAGGAATTTACAATTTTAGCAGTCGCAGATCAGAGTGGTTCTGATCTCACACCTGGCAAACGTTTGCCTATTCAAAGTCATCCAAATTTATTGCATTTAGCCAAAGGTGAAATGTCTCATCATGACACCACTGATTTGTCTACCACTATTTCTCAACACCTTGCCAAATCCGGCATAAAAATCGCTATCAATGTTCCCCTTATTGCGCAAAACGAATTAATAGGTGCGATTAACTTTGGCAGAACAGAAAAAGTTTTGTTTACAGATGAAGAAACGGCCATGTTGCAAGAAATCGCCAGCGCGTTAGCCGCTGCATTGCAACAGGCACAGCTTCTTAAAAAAGAGCGGAAACAGCGAGAATTGGCTCAAACATTGCACGACATCAACCTAGCGCTAAACAGTAGTTTGGATATACAACAAGTTCTAGCGCTTATTTTAGAGCAATTAGAAGCAATTGTACCATTTGACAGTGCCTCAGTTATGCTACGGGATGGCGACTTTCTCAACAATGTTTCACATCGTACCATCTATCAAGATCAGCCTCGCTTGAAAGAATTAAAGATTTCGAAATTTCCTCACATTCAAGAGCTATTCTTAACAAAAAGAACTCAGGTTATTCCAAATACCAGCAAAGATTCAAGATGGCAATCACCATCAATCACGACCTCTATTCAGAGCTGGCTCGGCATACCGTTAATTCAAAACAACGAAGTGATTGGGCTGCTCAATTTATCAAAAAACGAGTCGGATTTTTATGATCAGGAGGATGTGGAAACGGCCGTTATCTTCGCCACCCAAGCCGCCAATGCCATCGAAAACGCCCGCCTGTTTGCATCTGAACAACAAGCAAGAAAAACGGCCGAAACCCTGCAGGCAGCAAATATTGCCCTGACCCAATCATTGAATTTAGATACAATCTTATCTACTTTGTTAACTTACCTCTCACAACTCATTCCATACGATAGCGTAAGCATCATGCTTATTGATAAGATAAACAAGCAAGCAACCCTACACTTGGGCAAAGGCTATCAACAACATTTAGGCACCCCACTTCCCGCAAACGTTCAATTTCAAATAGACGACATGCCTAATGTCAAACAAATCTATTCAACGAAAAAAAGTCTCCTAATCACCGATACACATCAATATAACGAGTGGGTTTTTACACCTTACGGCAAACATATTCGCAGTTGGATTGGTGTGCCCTTAATCGCTGGCGGTGAAGTGATTGGATTATTCTCCATAGATAAAAGCAGCCCCAACTTCTTTACAAACGAGCACTTACTCGCCGCTGAAACATTAGCAGGCCAAGCTGCTGTCGCTCTTCAAAATTCACGACTATTCAAGGAAACAAACTCACGTACAGCTGAACTCGAAGCCTTATCCGATCTGTCAAAAGCTTTGCGTCTGGCACCAACTATCAACGACATGCTGCAAACCACCTTAGAAATGGCCAGCATTATTGTTGAGTGTGAAATAGGCACTATCTACTTGCATGATCCTAAAACTGGAAATTTTGTTTTGCGCTACAAAATCCCAAAACAAGCCAACTCTTTGCCAGACAACAATGCCACCAAATCCACAGCAGCAGCATCGCCACAAATCTCTATATCAATGCCGCCACCACCCAGTAAAACAAATATCATTCCTATTGAATTATCAAATGGCCTCCAAGGTCGTCAAATTCAGCTTCCCCTACAAACTCAAAATCGCACAGTCGGTTTGATGATGCTTACCTTAACTCACTCTCATCATATTTCCCCAAATAAACATCGTTTACTAAACGCCATTGCTGATATTGGTGGCAGTGCGCTGCACAGAGCAATCATTCTAGAAACATTGGAACAACGTGTTTCGGAACGCACAGGAGCACTCGCACAAGCAAATGAACAACTTCTAGAATTAGATCGGCTTAAATCAAAATTCATCGCAGATGTTTCCCACGAATTACGTACACCGATCACCAATTTGCGTCTTTACTTAGACTTGTTTAGTAAAACCTCCCCCCAAAAGCAAGCTCACTACATAGAAGTCTTAAAACAACAATCTCTACGACTTGGCAGTCTGGTAGAAGACATTTTGTCTTTGTCTAGTATCGAAGCAGGAACCAGTCTCGCTTTATTTGAAAAACTTGATTTAAACGAAATTGTGCAAAGACTCGTCTTAAATCTGGCTCCCCTCATTCATCAAGGCGGAAACAAATTAACCCTCAATCTCGACGAAAGCCTCCCTAGCATTAACGGCATCAATAAACACATTGAACGTGCAATCAGCAATCTTTTAACAAATGCAGGAAACCATACAGAAAATGGAGAAGTTAAGTTGTGTAGTTTCTATGACAATGATTGGGTCTACTTTCAAATTAGTGATACGGGTTCTGGCATTCCTGAAGAAGATTTACCACATATTTTTGAGCGTTTCTATCGCGGCCAACAAACTGGACAATCTACCGCACCGGGCACGGGGTTAGGGTTAGCAATTGTCAAAGAAATTGCTTTGATTCACCATGGCGATATTGAAGTAGAAAGCCAACACAACCAAGGTGCTCAATTCACAATACGATTTCCAGTTGCATAATTTCAATCCGCCGCATTTCATGTGATTATTTTTACCAAACGGCCGT
>QQUD01000665.1 GCA_008501785.1 Chloroflexota bacterium | reverse complement strand
CCGCTGTGAACACTGGCAATGCGCTGCCTGTCTGGGCCAATGCAGTGGTGATGATTGAGCATACGCAGCAGGTAGTTGATGAAAACGGCCGTTCTGCCATCGAAATTCGGGCCGCGTTAGCCCCGTGGCATCATGTACGCCCAATGGGGGAAGACATGGTGGCGACGGAGCTGGTGCTGCCTGCGAATCACAAATTGCGCCCGGTAGATTTGGGAGCCTTGGCGGGGTCTGGTCATGCCGTCGTTTCTGTGTATCGTAAGCCGAAGGTGGCGATTATTCCCACAGGGTCTGAGCTGCTGTCGGTGGAAACGGCCGTTACTCAACCTCTTCAGCCCGGACAAATCATCGAGTACAACAGCATGGTGATGGCAGCTCAGGTAGAAAATTGGGGCGGCATTCCTGTGCGTTGGCCGATTGTGCCAGATGAGTTTGAGGCGATTAAAACGGCCGTCAGTGAAGCCGCCCAAGATCACGATCTCATTCTGCTCAATGCCGGCTCCTCCGCAGGCAGCGAAGATTACACCGCGCACGTGGTGCAGGCGCTCGGAACCTTGCTCGTGCATGGCGTGGCTGTGCGTCCAGGTCATCCAGTTATTTTGGGGATGATTGGGCAGGGGCAAGGTGCAGGGGGCAGGGGGCAAGGGAAATTTACGCCGATAGTGGGTGTGCCGGGGTATCCGGTGAGTGCGGCGTTGACGGGGGAGATTTTTGTGGAGCCGTTGTTGGCGAAGTGGCGTGGGCAAGCGCCGTTTCAGCCGTTGACAATGGCAGCAACGTTAACACGAAAGCTCAATTCGCACACGGGTGATGATGATTTTGTGCGTGTGGCGGTTGGAAAAGTAGGCGAAAAAGTGATGGCAACGCCGATTAGTCGGGGCGCGGGTGTGATAAGTTCCCTGGTGCGGGCGGATGGCATTGTGCGTATTCCGCGCTTTAGTGAAGGCGAAGATGCTGGTTCGCAGGTTGCTGTGCATTTGTATCGCACGCCTCGGGAAATTGAAAAATCGATATTGGTGATTGGCAGCCACGATTTAACGCTTGATGTGTTGGCCCAATTTTTAGCGCTTACGTCTGATCGGCGATTGGTATCGGCGAACGTTGGGTCGTTGGGTGGGTTGGTTGCACTGCGTCGCGGCGAATCGCATTTGGCTGGGTCTCATTTGTTAGACCCAGATACAGGCGCGTACAATATTTCGTATATAAATCGATATTTGCCAGATGAAAAGATTGTGCTGCTGACACTTGTGGGGCGTGAGCAAGGTTGGATTGTGCCTGCTGGCAATCCAGCCGGTTTGCGCGGTTGGGAAGATGCTGCCAGATCAGACATCCGCATCGTGAATCGTCAGCGAGGGGCTGGCACGCGTGTTTTACTAGATTATGAATTGGGCAAGCTGGGCATCAACTCGGATCAAGTTAATGGTTATGAGCGTGAGGAGTATACACATTTAGCAGTTGCTGCGGCTGTTGCGTCTGGTACGGCAGCGGCTGGATTAGGCATTCGCGCTGCGGCCAGGGCACTTGATTTGGGTTTTGTGCCATTGGCGCATGAGCAATATGAATTGGTGATGCCGAAAGCACATTATGAGAGTGAGTTGTTACGGCCGTTAGTGGCATTGCTGGCAGATGAGGGGTTTAAAACGGCCGTTTCCGCTATGCCTGGTTACGATGTATCGGTGATGGGGCAAGTGCGAACACTTTAATTTATTTAAAGGGACAAAACAGCGTTTTGTCCTAAGATTTTGGAGAAATAATCGATGGATTTCGTCGCTGATTTACATAATCATACTAATGCGTCTGATGGTGAATATACACCAACAGAATTGATTCAGGCTGCAAAAAGGTTGAAACTAAAGGCAATTGGTGTCACTGACCATGATACCTTGAACGGGCTTGATGAAGCGTTGTCTGCTGGTGAAAAAGCAGGCATTCAGGTGATACCAGGGGTAGAAGTATCTCTCCGTTTTCGTCGTCCTTATTTTGTGGGAACTTTGCATTATTTACTTTATATACCCTATGAATTGTTAAACGATTCGGCATTTCGTCAAATGGCGATGGACATCTTTAGTCAGGGAAGAGGGTCAGGGTTAGTACAGGCACGCGTTGAAGTCATCAACGAAGAATTTGGCCCTGTAGGCAAACGGCCGCTTCTTCAAAGAGATTTAACAACTGCTGAAATCGAAGAATTTGCACCTAACATCACCCGCCGTCATTTTGCACTAGCTTTAAAAGAAAATCATGGTTTGGATAAAGCACAGATCAATTTGCTTATTGGCAATGATAGTCCAGCCTATGTGCCATCGGGCATTGATCCCAAACAATTGACCCCATTGCTGAAAAAATATCCGAAGTTGGTATGTGTCTTTGCTCATCCAGCGGCTGGTTCATTTCCTGGTAAAAGCTTGTATAACGAAGTGCTGCCCCCAATTGAAGTGGTGGATAGACTCATGCCTGAATTTCTTGATGATGAGTTGTTGGGATTAGATGGCCTGGAAGTAAACTATCCGGGTCATGCTTCTGAGCATCGTAAATTGATGGCTCAATGGGCTGAAAAATATGATTTGCTGCCAACAGGCGGTTCCGATTGCCATGATCGTGTTGATCGTCCCTTAGGAGTTGCTGGCGTTTCAGAGACGATCTTAACTAAATTGCTAACGTTGTTAACAGATAAAATTCTCGTATAACAGAAAGTAATTACGTAAATAGTCAAGGACCTGCCGGATATTCTCCGGTAGGTCTTTTTTATTTCCACTAATTCACGCTGTCTTCACAATACTGGGACTTTCTTGCTATGACCGTTGCGTTATGTACGCTGTCTAACTACGGAAATACAATTATTGGGAGTCATAAAATATTAATGTTTTGATTTTTTTTATCGGGTTCGCAGCAGGAAATGAGGTATCAATTCATGAATGAAGTATCAAATTCGATGATAGAACGGCCGTATTCAAACGGCCTACACTGGTTCATTATCCTGCTTGTTGTTCTCTTTTTTATTGGTTTTTATTCTGTAGCAAGTACGACAACTTACATTCCCAATAATTTGCAAATTGAATCGGGTGAACCTACATAATCATTAATGGTGGTGCCCCTCACACAAAAATAAAGAGTTGACTTATGTTGGCAAAAATTAACAGGCAAAAAGATTTCAAAATTTATTTGATAGCAGGTATTTTAGTAGCGATATTGATCGGTGGGCTATTGTTATCGGGCGTTGCGTCTGCTGCTCCTAATAATTCTATTGGTGGTCTTGTTTGGAATGATCAACTGGATGCCGATGGGATTCAAGATGCAGGAGAGCCAGGTATTGGTGGTGTCACAGTCAATTTATATGATGCAGTTGATGGTGTGATTGGGAATGGAAATGACACTCTTGAGAAAACGGTATTGACGAGCCCATCTGGTGCATATCTTTTTGATTCACCTGAAATTTCAACACCAAATGATTATTATGTTGAATTTGTGATACCAATTGGTTCGGGTTTAGCTTTTAGTCCAAAGGACGCGGGTGATGACACACAAGATAGTGATGCTAATACAGGAACGGGCCAAACAGACCTGATTTCACTGGCTTTAAACGAAGGTGTTGGTAACATCGATGCGGGTTTTTATACACCTCCTACCATTGGTGACTTTGTTTGGAATGATCTGAATGCAAATGGTGTACAAGATTTTGGCGAATCTGGCATTGGAGGAGCTACAGTTTATTTATATACGTTTGATGACACTCTCGTGGATACACAAACGACCGCTTACAATGGGAAATACAGCTTTTCTGGTGGTGCTGTAATTGCTGGCGATTACTATGTTCAATTTGTCACCCCAACCGATTTTACACCAAGTCCAAAAGGTGTGGGGGCAGCAAATGTAGATAGTGATGCAGATGTAGGGACGGGGAAAACGGCCGTGTTTACAGTCACAGCTGGTTCAACAAAAGATGACATCGACGCTGGTTTCTTTCAGTCTGCCACCCTTGGCAATTTTGTTTGGGATGACATTAACGGTAACGGGTTACAAGATGGCGGTGAACTTGGTATTCCTGGTGTAACCGTCACATTATACGACACAACCGATGCCGAAATAACCAATATGCCTACAAATGCAAGCGGTTATTACACCTTTACAAACCTTGTACCAAACACCTACTACCTTCACTTTTCTGGTCCGATAGGTTACGTAGCATCTCCCAAAGATCAGGGAGCCAATGATTCTCTTGATAGTGACATCGATACGACAACCTACAAAACAGATAATTTCACGCTAGCATTTGGTGAAGTTCAAGCAGATATGGATGCAGCCTTCTTCAATCCAGGTGCTATTGGCGATTTTATCTGGAGTGACCTGGATGGTGATGGCGTGCAAGATGGTGGTAGTGAAGTGGGAATCGACGGCGTTACCTTACAACTGTATCGAGATGTTGCCCCTATTGGTACATTGGATGGCAGCGATGTGGCATTGGGTAGCCCCGTGACAACTGCAAGTGGTGGCGTTTACGATTTTACTGATTTGCCAGCGGGTGATTATTTAATAGATATTACCGACACTGGTGGCGTTCTCACGAGTTATGCATTAACGATTGGCTCTGATCCGCAAGCAGTTACTCTCTCTGCTGGAAGTGATTACAACAACGCCGATTTTGGTTATCAAGAACAAACAGCTTCAATTGGTGATTTCGTCTGGACAGATTTGAATGGGGATGGCGTTCAAGACGGTGGAAGTGAAGCGGGCATCGATGGCGCTACTTTGCAGCTTTACC
>QQUD01000460.1 GCA_008501785.1 Chloroflexota bacterium | reverse complement strand
CACCACCTCATACCAGCGCAAACCCACTGCATCCGCTGGCGGTGCCGGCGCATTTACGCCCGACCACGTATTCATGCCAATGTGATGATGATACCCACCCGCCGACACAAACCCGGCCTGCGAGCCATAGCCAACCACAAAATCAAAGCCGAGCTGGTCTATATAAAACTGCTTGGCTTTGGCTAAATTACCAACATGTAAGTGAATATGTCCGTTGTAAGTGCCATCAGGGAAACCCGACCATGTGCCGCTGTTTCCATTCAGTTCACCAATCAAACTATCAATATTTAAAGGCTCCGTTGCCATTTGCAGTGTGCCATCTGCTGTAAACTGCCACTCGGCTCGCGGACGGTCTCGGTACACTTCAATGCCATTGCCATCAGGGTCAGCCAGATAAATCGCTTCGCTAACCAGATGGTCAGAGTAACCTTGTAATGGAATTTGCTGCTGGGCCATATTGTAAAGCGCCAATGCCAAATCAACCCGCGATGGCAGTAAAATGGCAAAATGATACAGACCAGTTGTGCCATTTACCCGTTTCGCCTGGGGATTCTCATGTAGTTCAATCAACGCTCGTTCTGCTGTTCCCAAGTAACCAACATTGTTATCCTGATGGCGTAAGAACAAGCCCAGAGTTTGATAAAAATCAATAGATCGGTCCAAATTTGTAACCGTTAACGATACTTTGCCGATTTGTGTATCGGGGTGAATTTGTTTATTCATGATGTTGAGTAGGTTTAAAAGCTAATAGAGATTGGAAAACAATCCCCAATCTCCACTTTACAAATTTATTTGGTTGAATGCAATGATAATTGGATTAGAAAGGAGCGAGGATGAAACGGCCGTAAGCCACAAACGCCGCCAACAGCAGCAGCACCACATTCGTCCCGATCATCTGACCTTCACCACCACGACGTGAATGCGTCATCGCTGCACCAATCATCGTCAAAACCAGTCCGATAGCCGCCAGCGGAGCCAGCCAGGGCAATATGTTGGTTAAGGGGGGCAAAATTAGTCCGATTGCTGCCAAAATTTCCAGAATGCCAATCAAGCGTACATTGTTGTCACTAAAATCTTCAACAAACGCCATATTTTCTGCCAGCTTTTCTCTCGGCTGGCTCACTTTCATAAACCCAGCCATCAAAAATACGACTGCTAATAAACCCTGCACAATCCATAATGCGATATTCATGATTTTCTCCTTTCCCTAAAAACGAGTAAGAAGTGAGAAGTAAGCTGCTTCTGTTTACTTCTTACTTCTTACTTCTTACTTCTAATACTTCCTATGCTGGTACTGCTTCAGTTTGTTTTACAATCTCCAGTTCAATTTCAATCGTGATTTTATCGCCAACAAGAATGCCGCCGGTTTCTAAAGCCTGATTCCAGGTTAATCCCCACTCTGTGCGATCAATTGAAGTTTTGGCCGAGAAACCTGCGCTGGTGGTTCCCCAAGGGCTTTTTGCTTGACCGGCATATTCAACATCCAATACAACAGGCTTGGAAACGCCGCGAATTGTCAAATCGCCGTACAGCTTGCCATTTTCTGCGTCAACTTGTTCTACATTGCTGCTTTTAAATGTGAGGGTGGGGAATTCATCGGCATTCAAAAAGTCTGGGGAACGTAGATGTCCATCACGTTGATCTTCACGCGTGTTAATGCTGGTCGCATCAATGCTGATATCAACGGTTGTGTTCGTTGGGGTATCTTCATCAAAATTAACGGAACCGCTAAATGTTTCGAATGAACCGCGAACTTTTGAAATCATCATGTGCCGCACGGAAAAGTTTATATGTGAGTGTGCTGAGTCGATTTGCCAAGACATTGTATAATCTCCTTATCTGTCATCAAGATAAATTATTTTTGATTTAAGTGGACTTAGGTCCGTTTGTGCGTTAGAATATATCGGACTCGGGTCCACTTGTCAAGTGGCGAAACAAATACTGTACGAAGGGACAGGTATGATGAGCGATCAAGAAATCTCGTTGGGCGTCATTGGCGACCAGGGAACAACACAAAAACCAGAACGACGCGACGCCGCAGCCAACCGTGCATTAATTTTGGAAACGGCCGAAAAGCTGTTTACCGAGCGTGGTGTGCAAGATGTGAATATGGCAGATATTGCTCAGGCAGCCAGGGTGGGCAAAGGAACCCTTTATCGACGATTTGCAAATAAGGGAGAACTCTGTCTGGCACTGATGGACACACAAATGACGGATTTTCAAAATAGCATTTTGTCGCGAATGCAGCAGTTGAATACACAAGGCGTACCCAAACTAGAGCAGTTAGACCAATTTTTGGATGCGCTCGTTTATTTTACCGACACACATTCCCCATTGCTGTGTGTGGCGCAAAGTGCAGGGTTGCTGCAAGATGAGGAGCGTATGATTCGTCTGCCGCATTTTTGGCAATATATGACGGTAAATGGGTTGTTGAAAACGGCCGTTTCCGCCAACGAACTCTCCCCCAATCTTGACATCGAATACCTGGCCGATGCCTTATTAGCTCCCCTGCGTGCCGACATTTTCCGCTACCAGCGCGAAGTACGCGGCTTTGCACTCGAGCGCATCAGTGCTGGATTACGCATGATTATTGTCGGTCTAAAATCGATGCCACATTAAACTAATCGCCCATATGCGTTCACAAAAACTCCTGTAATATTCAATGTAAGGCTGCAACAATAGGCTCAATTTAAACGTTGTATGCAGGAGAAAAATTCACCACTGCATCACAATTTCACACCAAGGCACAAAGTCAGAACAAATTTCTTTATGCCTTATTTTTTTGTCTCAAATAATTACATCAAAAGAAAGATTAAATGTAATCAGGCAAGATTAGCCTTTAACAATGTCCCAAAACAACATTTTCAACCCAAAAGGCACAACGAGGTAACCTATGGATTCAAAGCGTGAGCCAATTGCCATTACAGGAATAGGGTGTCGTTTTCCAGGCGGCATCAACAGCACAGAATCATTTTGGCAATTGCTTCGTGACGAAGTAGATGCGATTTCAGAAATTCCGTCTGATCGCTTTGATGTTGAAGCCCTTTACGACACTAAGTCACAAACTCCAGGAAAAATAGTCACCCGCGAAGGTGGGTTTTTAGACAATATCGATCAATTTGACGCAGGTTTTTTTGGTATCTCGCCGCGAGAGGCCAATTTTGTTGATCCGCAACAGCGGCTCTTGTTAGAAGTTGCCTGGGAAGCCCTCGAAAACAGTGGACAGGTGCCGGGTGAATTGCTAGGCAGCCAAACGGGTGTTTTCGTTGGCATGTGGACCAACGACTACGAAGATCGCATGTACAAGTCAATTAATGATATTGATTTGTATATCACAACAGGAGGCGGTCGTTATTCTGCCTCTGGTCGTCTATCTTATGCATTCGATTTTCGCGGTCCCAGTTTAACCGTTGACACAGCCTGTTCCTCCTCACTTGTCACGGTCCATTTAGCGTGCCACAGCTTGTGGAGTGGTGAATCAACAATGGCAGTCGCCGGTGGTGTAAACCTGATTTTGGAGCCACACATCACAATTGGTTATTCACGTTCACGCATGCTTTCCCCAGATGCCCGCTGTAAATTTGGTGATGCGCGTGCCAATGGCTATGTGCGCAGTGAAGGGGTAGGCTTGATTGTTCTCAAACCGCTTTCACAAGCCGTGGCTGATGGCGACCCGATTTATGCGCTCATTCGTGGCAGCGCAGTTAACAACGATGGCCGCAGTAGTGAACTCCTGGTTGCACCTGGCATCGATACGCAGGTTGCGATGCTGCGTGAAGCATATCGCAGCGCTGGTGTTAACCCGGGCGATGTGACGTATGTCGAAGCGCATGGAACAGGAACAGGCGTTGGCGATCCGGTTGAAATTCAATCATTGGGTATTGTTTTGGGTGAAGATCGGCCTGCTGACCAACCTTGCATCCTTGGTTCAGTGAAAACGAATATTGGGCATACCGAGGCGGCTTCGGGAATTGCTGGTTTGATTAAAGCCGTGCTGGCATTAAAAAATCGTGCGATTCCAGCCAGCCTCCATTTGCAAACGCCCAATCCCAAAATCCCTTGGGACGAGCTGCCAGTTCAGATTCAAACTTCGTGGCGTGATTGGCCGGAAGGAGATGGCCCCGCTATTGCCGGTGTCAACTCGTTTGGCGTGACGGGAACAAATGCACACATTGTTTTGCAAGAAGCCCCTCAACCAAACGAAGCTAAAGCTGTCGATAATAACAAAAAAGTAAATCTAATTCCTTTGTCAGCGCATACTTCTGAAGCGTTGAACGAAATGGCACAGCGTTTTGCCAGTTTTTTGGCTGGTAATAACGATGGCGCATTGGCTATGGATGATTTTGGGTATGCAACGGCCGTTTCCCGCACCCATCACCCCCATCGACTCACCCTCGTCGCCCATGACCAACAAGACCTGTCTGAGCATTTACAAGCCTTCCTCAATGGCGAAATGCGTCCCGGCATGGCAGTTGGTCAGAAAAGCGCCAGCCAACAGCACAAAGTCGTGTTTGTTTTTTCTGGGCAGGGTTCGCATTGGTTGGGCATGGGGCGACAGCTTTTGGCGGAAGAGCCAGTTTTTCGGGATGCGATGGAGCGGTGTGAGGAGACGTTACGGCCGTTAACCAACTGGTCCCTCCTCGAACAACTAGCCGCCGCTCCCGATTCACTAGCCTATCGCCTCAACGAAACCAACGTCATGCAGCCAACCCTCGTCTCAATTGAAATTGCGTTGGCGGCTTTATGGCAATCCTATGGCATC
>QQUD01001122.1 GCA_008501785.1 Chloroflexota bacterium | reverse complement strand
GGAGGCTATGGGCTGCCATGCGCGTTGCCAGAATTCGGTCAAACGGTGATGGATCACCACCTTGCTGCAGATGTCCTAAGATAGATTGCCGCACATCGAACAGCTCGCCGCCTTCTTCTTCAAACAAGGCGCTCATGAAGCCTGTAGAGTAAATCTCATTTGCCATTTCGTTGCGAATAATTAGCCCGAGTCGTTTGCCGCGACTAAAACCGGTCACTAATTGTGCGACGTCTTCGACCAAATCGCTCAGGTTGACGCCTTCTTCGTGAATGTAGACACGCTCTGCGCCGGAAGCCATTGCACCCATCAATGCCAAATACCCACAGTACCGCCCCATAACTTCGACCACAAAAGTGCGCCGAGAAGCAACGGCCGATTGTTTGATTTTATCAACGGCGTCAATAATGTTGTTAAGTGCGCTGTCTGCCCCAATGCTCAAGTCTGAACCGGGCAGGTTGTTGTTGATGGTTGCTGGTACACAAATGATGGGAATGTCAAAAGCCGGGAATGTGTGGCGATTTTCGTGCATCTCACACGCAGACATGTAGCCATCCCAGCCACCGATCATCATGATGCCTTCAATATTGTGCTCTTCTAGATTTCGGGCAATGGTATAGAAGTCGCTGCCCTTTGGGACATTTCTGCTGGTCCCCAAGTCAGACCCACCTTTTGAGGCATACCCGGCGACTGACATCCAATTCAGTTCTTCAATATCACCGGCAATCAGCCCTTCAAAACCATGATTGATGCCGATCATGATGTGTCCGCGATCTAAACCAAGGCGTACGGCAGCGCGAACGGCCGTATTCATGCCAGGAGCTGGACCACCAGCATTCATCACCGCAATGCGCAGCCGTTTTTGTCCGGGTGTCAAATCATGGGGCAATGTACGCACAAGGGAACGCACCATTTGGAAATATTCGCGGAAGCTGTTGCCTCTCGTTTGCAATGCCGTTTCAAAATCTTTGTTTTTAATCGCATCAGCAACAGCCCACGTTTTTTCTAGGCATTCTTTCAACGGTGTGTGAATGATCTTGTTGCCGTGCATGCCGATGACTTGCGGCTCGGCTGTTGGGTCCGTATCGAGAATGACATTAACAGCGGCAGCACCAAGCAGTGTGCTCAGATTGCGATCAAATGCGCTGGGTGCGCCACCCCGCTGAACATGCCCAAGTACCGTGATGCGGGTGTCTTCACCCAGCCGTTCCTCTAGAACTTGTTTGACGTACTCGCTGGTGATGGGGTTTCCGTGGCGATCTTGTGCACCTTCAGCCACAATTACCATGCTGTCACGACGGCCAACCTTGCGTCCTTTGGACAGCAAATCGCACATTTTGTCTTCCCAATCATCCACATCAGGTGGACTTTCGGGGATGAGTACCCAATCAGCGCCACAGGCAAGTGCGCCCATCATTGCCAGATAGCCGCAGTTACGACCCATGACTTCAACAACGAAGCTGCGTTGGTGACTGGCGGCAGTGCTGGTGATTGAATCGACAGCATCGACGATGCGATGCAGTGCCGTATCTGTGCCGATAGTGACATCGGAACCGAACATATCATTGTCAATGGAGCCAATCAGGCCCACAATTGGTAGATGTTTGTATGTTTTGGCAGCTTTCTGACTGATTTGTTTTGTTTCAGCCAGCTCTGCTATGAGACTGTCCCATTCTTCACGTAGAAGGTTCGCTCCAGTTAAGCTCCCGTCTCCGCCGATGACGACCAGGCCTTCGATGCCGTTGTCGATAAGGTTTTTGGCGGCACGTAAACGGCCGTTTCTTTCTCTAAAATCACTACATCGGGCTGACCCAATAATTGTCCCACCATATTGCAGAATTCCACCCACATCAGTCCATTTCATCTGGCGGATTTGTTCGCCTCCGTCTACCAAACCCTGATAGCCTTCATAGATTGCGAACACTTCTGCGCCCCGATCCAGGGCTGTACGAACGACTGCGCGTACCGCAGCATTCATACCGGGGGCGTCGCCCCCGCTTGTAAATACTCCTATTCTTTTCATGTAAAATCTGATCCTCTTTTGCTTCTTGCAGACCCGTGATGAATATACAGACAGTTATGAATATCCTAAAGTGGCAATTGGCCTGACCTAGTATGATGTTTGTCATATTTCGAGGGTCTGTATTGTCTAGCCAACCTTATCATAAAACAAAATAATGAGAATACTCAACTGTCAGCTAAACGTAGCATTTGAGTCCTGCTAAATTCAACAAACTCGCTACAATCAGTTTTATGAAAATTGCAATACTCTCAGATATTCATGGGAATTTACCAGCGCTTGAAGCCGTTGCTGAAAATATTGAGCAGTGGCGGCCTGATCATGTGTTGGTCAATGGAGATACAGTGAATCGTGGTGCTTTGTCGCCAGCCTGTTGGCGGTTTGTACAGGAGCGGGCGTGGGCGCATACTCGTGGCAATCACGAAGAATATATGATCGAACGTCTTGACCCTGCCTACCCACCCCCCAAATACCGGAAGCTTTTTGAAATGTCTGACTGGACTTATCAACAATTTAATGGTGAACTACCTGATCTGCAAAGTTTGCCAGAGGGATTGAGTTTGTTTGCGCCTGATGGCAGCGAGTGCCGTTTGCGTCATGCATCGATGAAGCGAAATACAGATGGCATTGGCCCTGATTCTCCACTGGACACGGTTCGGGAACAAATTGCACCACTTCCTGCTGTTTTTGCTACCGGGCATATCCATCGTCCGTTTGTGCGTGTAGTTGATGACTCATTGGTCGTCAATTCTGGCTCCGTTGGGTTTCCTGCGGATGGGGATATCCGCGCCAGTTATGCCCAGGTGACATGGCTACAGGGGCATTGGAGCGCTAAAATCGCCCGTGTGGATTATGATCGAGACCAGGCAGGACGAGATTTTCGCACATCTGGTTTTTTGGCAGGTGCTGGTGCGATTAGCCAAATTGTTTATCATGAATGGGAATCTTCTCGAATTTTGTTGGGATATTGGCGTGAGCAATATGAAGCGGATGTGATGGAGGGGAAGATTGGGTTGGAAACGGCCGTTTTCAAATTCCTCCAAATGCATCAACTGAGAAAAATACTATAATTTGCCCTTACAGGTGCGACGCACTTTTCTAAGTGCGTCGCACCTAAATGAGTATAAGGAAAATCCATGACAAAATACTTCATCACCATCGCTGGTAATATTGGTGTCGGAAAATCAACATTAGTCAAACTCCTCACAGCGCGAAATGGATGGGAACCCGTATTTGAATCCGTTACCGAAAACCCATACCTGGCCGATTTTTATCAAGATATGCCCCGCTGGAGCTTTCATTCACAGGTGTTTTTTCTGTCACGTCGGTTACAGCAGCATCACGACTTGCTCAAACGCAATAATTCTGTAATTCAAGACCGCAGCGTCTATGAAGATGCTGAAATATTTGCCAAAAATTTGTATCGACAAGGCGCAATGAGCGCACGAGATTGGAGTAGTTACCACGATTTGTATCAAACATTGGCAACCATGTTGCAGCCGCCTCATTTGGTTATCTATTTAAAAGCATCCGTTAGCACATTGCGACGGCGCATTCAAATGCGTGGCCGTAGTTATGAGCAGCAAATAGCGGATGAATATTTGGAGCAGCTCAACAAGCTCTATGATGAGTGGGCCGAATCATTTTTACTCAGCCCAGTATTGACTGTGGATACAAACAATTTAGATTATGTGCAAAACTCGGAGCATTTGGATCAAATCTGGCAAATCATTGATAATCGTTTGAAAGGGCGGGATTATTTGTCGCTGAGCTAACTTGCTCTGTCGTGCCTGGCACGGGGCAAAAGGCCTTGGTCATTCAGCTACCTGTGCCCCGTGCCTGGCACGACTCCAGTAAAAGAAAAAGCCGCGCATTTGCGCGGCTTTTTCTTTGGAAGAGGAGAAGGGAGGAGTATTAGTTTAGTAAGCGCCGTCCCCTTTGAGGACTGCGGGTACAGTTTTGAACAAAATTTTAATGTCTAGCCAGACGGACCATGTGCGAATGTATTGCATATCGAGTGTAATGCGTCTGTCGTAGCCTGTATTTGAACGACCGCTTGCTTGCCATAAACCGGTCAATCCGGGCATCACGGTCATCAGTTCTTCACCATTTTCACCGTACTTGGTGATTTCTTCTGGGGTGATGATGCGTGGACCAACGATGGACATGTCTTGGAACAAGATGTTGAATAGCTGTGGCAGTTCGTCTAAGCTGAACTTGCGCAGCATTTTGCCAACTGCGGTTACGCGAGGGTCACACTTTAATTTGTATTCACGTTCCAGTTCCATTTTGAGCTTAGGAAACTTGGCAATGATTTCGTCGCCATTTACGTACATGGTGCGGAATTTGTAGGCGTGAAAAACACGGCCGTTTTTCCCCAACACCCGACGCCGATAAATAACGGGGCCAGGTGAATCCAGTCGTACAGCGATTGCCAAACCTAACAGAAGTGGCCAGATAAAAAGCAATGCTGGTAGAACAACCAAATAATCAACGATTGCTTTCATGTAGCGTTGAGCATGTTGCTTGCTATTGTTTTGAGTAAGTTCTGGGAAAACTGTTGTGTGCGTTTTATGAACCTTTACATTTGTGTCAAGAACTGACTTCGTTACCGCCGGTGTTTGCATCATTGTTGTACCCTATGTGTTCTTTAACTAAGTTAACATTACTTCTTAACTATGACCTTAATACTATGACCAATATCTTACAAACGTGCTTATGAAGATTTACCAATCTACTTGAACTTGT
>QQUD01000124.1 GCA_008501785.1 Chloroflexota bacterium | reverse complement strand
GTCACCTGACCACCAACAATCTCCTCACCCAAGCCCCAGGTCGCATTAATCAGGACTTGATCTCGCTCACCATTGACCGGATTCGCCGTAAACAGAATGCCAGCCACATCAGCCGGAATCAACTGCTGCACAACTACCACCAGGCTAACGCTTGCCGGGTCTATCCCTTGGCGCATCCGGTACGAGATGGCACGGGCCGTCCAAAGACTGGCCCAACACTTTTTCACAGCATCCAACAGCGCATCATTCCCTTGAATATTGAGAAATGTGTCTTGCTGGCCTGCGAAACTAGCAGTCGGCAAATCCTCAGCCGTCGCCGATGAGCGTACCGCAACAGCATTGCCATTGTCCTGTGTGAGCTGGCTGTAGGCAGTCGTAATCTCTTGCACTAAATCATCTGCAATATCGCCCTGCATAAACAAGGCACGAATTTTCTCCGAAGCATCTTCACCCGATTGTGGATTATCTGCAGATGCAGTGTGTGCCAAATCAATAATTTGCTGCTGCAATCCATTTGCTTGCACAAAAGCATCATATGCTGCTGTCGTCAAAACAAACCCATCGGGAATGGAGAACCCTGCCGTAATCATTTCACCAAGATTAGCACCCTTGCCACCCGCAGCGGGAATATTGGTCTTGTTTAGTTGTGAGAAAAGAACTGTGTAGATCATTGATTTTTCCTAAAATAGCAATCAGGGCTAGGCAATCGGAGGGAAGGCTCATTGCTAGATCAAGATCGTGGCCGATTGCCTAGCCCCTACTATTACCGGTTTATTTTATGAACTTTCATAAACATGTTTAATCCGGCAAACCCAAAATTCATTTTGGGGTGCACACTACATCCCCACACAATACTTTGTGAAGAAACAAACCTGCCAACTAATCCAACCGATCTGACTAAAAAGGTACCACAAATACGAACCAATCAATAACACACCAGCATAACGGCCAATCGCCCAGCGCCGTACGATCAGCAAAAACAGCAAGGCAACAACAGTCGCAAACAACAGGATGATGGATGACTCCAGGTTTTCGGTCACAACCTGCACACTTTCGCCACGCCACAAAATGATAAATAACCAGGGCAGTCCAAGACCCAAGGCAATATCGAAAATATTTGAGCCAACGGCATTGGCAATCGCCATATCGCCCTGACCTCTTCTGGCAACAATCATAGAACTCATTAGGTCAGGAACGCTCGTGCCTGCCGCCAAAATAGTCAAAGCAATGATCACTTCTGGCACACCAAAACTGTTGGCCACATGCACGGCCGACTCCACCATAAAATGAGACAGAAGAGCCAGGAAGACTATTGACATGCCAAAATTGAGAAAGAGCAGTTTCGGCCGTTTCTTCAAGTCTGCGAAAAAGAGCGACAAGATTTTGTTAAAAGCATTTTTCCAGGTCCATTTGCTCTGACGAATCTCTTGTTGATGGCTTGCCTCATGTTCAGCCTGTTCAGCAACCACCCCATTATCAGCCACAATTTCATAAGGCACCAGTTTTTTCCAAAAGCTAAATGAGAACAAGTAAACGACATACAGGGCAATATACAAAAGCGCATCAAACAAGGTGATCGTGCCATCACGAAAAGTAAACAGAAGAAGCAAAATGCAAACAACGTAAAAAACCAAATCACGGATAACTGGCTGCCACGTGAGAACGGCTCGTTTAACTAAAGCAGATGCACCAATGATCACCAGAATATTGAAAATTGCCGACCCGACAATTGTACCGGCTCCCATCGCCTGCTGTTCTTGCACTCGAAACAATGCCAAAATAGAGATAAACAATTCCGGTGCCGAAGAACCCACAGCCATAAAGGTTGCGCCCGCAATATCTGAAGAAAGCTTTAAACGCTTTGAAATAATTTCAAGTGTTTCTACAAAATAGACTTCCACCACCTGAGCCAGCAGGTAAAAAGTCAAGATAAGTTCTAAAATCCAAATTATTGTCATTCGATACCTTTTACTACTCTGTTGCAGAAGTTTCTAAAACTTCCCCGGAAACTTTTAAAGGCACATTGGCCCGGTAATCTGTTTCCGGGGAAATTAACATTATCAACTTTCTCGGAAGCTGCGAAGTTATTTTTGCTTGAGCCTCCGGTTCAAAGCTTCCGGGAAAATGGTGTATTCAACGATTAGAAGCAAAAATCCCCTAAACATTCTGTTTAGGAGACCAAAGGATACACGCAAATATGAGAATTTAAAATCAAAATGGATCGCGTGATTGAAAAGCTGCTGCGGTATCAGTCTCATTCTTTTGGTACAATAGGGCAAAGTAACCACTCAATTTTCACTGGAGTTTGGACTATGCCAGAAATATCTTTTATTTATGTATCACGAGACAAGGAACTTGCCGGTCAACTGGATGAAGCCTTGACACAATGGAATATGGCAACATCGCATATCGTTCTTCGGGTTGGGGACAATTTAATGCAAAGCATTCGCCAAGGCTTGATCGGTGGCAAATACGGCATCATCATTTTGAGCAAGGCATTTTTCAAGAAACCTTGGTCGCGTTTTGAACTAGATGAGGTTGCCCAGATTGATAAAGATTATGAAGGTGAAACCCGGTTGTTGCCGATCTGGCATGATGTTTTGCAGCAAGACATTTCCTATTATTCGCAAAATTTAGCTGGAAAAATCGGGTTGCCTTCCAAGATGAGTTTGGATGAGATTGTTGAAGAAATTTTGGAAGTCGTGCAGCCAGATGCTGGCATTGAATCGCTTCCAGCGCACCCCATTTACGAAAAAGAAAGGCTCATTCCAAAACAACAAATTGGTACGCAGATGAGCGATATGGGCATTCTCCATGAGCAGATGGGCGCCACCTTTAGCGATGGCGACCTGCGAGATCTTTGCTTTGAGCTTAAGATTGATTTTGATGATCTCCCAGGATCGGGTAAGCGCAGCAAAGTGCGTGAATTGATTCTGTACATGCAGCGACGAGGCCGTCTTGAAGAGTTAATTGTGCAGCTCAGACGCCTACGACCGTATGTTGAATGGTAATAGTTCGTTTAAGATGGTTTGCTTCAGTACCAGGGGAAACGCTTTATGTCAAATTCAACAGATCATAATGCAGATGTGCAAGCGCTGTTAACGGCCGTTAAAACCGAAGACAGTGAATTGATAGATTCAGCAGCAGAACAGGTCATTGTTGCCAACCAACAGCAAACGGCAGTTCCGCTTATTGCACAACTACTAAACGATACGCAACAAGAGCTGTTTGTGAGAATTCAAGCCGCCTCTGCTTTGAAATTGTTGGAAGATATAACGGCCGTTCCCCACTTAGGACAAGCATTACAAAACCAAAATAATAAAGTTGTCATTCGACGGGTCAGCCTTGGATCGTTGGAACGGCTTGATCCTATTGGCAGCATGACATTTTTTCGGCAGGTTGTCGAAAACAAAAGCGATCCGCTGCAAAAAGAAGTGCTTGTCTCGCTAGGTTTAGCCGTTCAAGCGCTGCGGACACAAGAATTAGCTCAGGCCAGGACAGCACTTACAACCGCACAAATTGCCCCCAAACATCTAACGCCGCTGCTCGACCATGTCGTGCTCAATTGGGAACCGGGCATCACTCCTGTGCCTGCGGCGGCTGCCGAAGTGTTGGGTTTTCTCGGGGAATCAGAAGCGATTGACATCATTTGCCGCTTGCTGCAGAAATTGCAGCAAGAGCAACTGCAGAATGATGCCCAAGGCTCTAATGAATCGGATGGATTATCTGATGCGAGACAATTAGAACAGGCTGGCATTAAAGAAAGCATCATGATTAGCGCCGTGACTGGGTTACGTCACATCGGCTTGCCCGCGATTGTACCTTGTTTGGCAGATGTGTTGGCAAAAAACTTAAATTATCGCGTGCGGCGTCTGGCGGCCAACACGATGGGCCGTTTAGGCTTCAATGAATGCATCGAACCTTTGGCAAACGCGATGTTGTCCGATAGCAATCGGTCTATACAAGAGATGGCGCACACCTCTCTGGTGCGAATTGCAGATTGGCGCGAGAAGGCAACCCAAATTGTTGACCTGATGCGTGCCGGGGCAAAACAGCGAGAACAACTGGATACGCAGCTCATTGTCTCGGCAATGCAGCCGCCACAGACAGAACTCGATGATGCCCCGCACTTGTTGACTGATTTTTTGATTGATACGGCCGTTAAAAATCTAAATAACAAACGGCTGCTGCGAATTTTAACAACACTCATTAACATTAATGCCAACCACAACACTGATGAGATCAGTGAACGCATTGATCACTACCGTGACCAAGATAAAAGTGTTACGACCGAGCAGTTGCAGCCTTTGCGGGTGGAAATTGGCGGTGCGGAAACCTTAAAACCGGTGTTAGCGCGCCTGGAAGAGAATCTACAAAAATACTTTCAGGACCCCATTGACGATTTAAATCAAGACACGAGCCGCGTTTGGAAGCGTACCATCTTTCTGGCAAACAGTGGGTTTGTGGTTCGAATTTTTCTCAACGTAGCGATTTTTGCGATTGGCGCTTTCCTTGTGCTTCACTCCTATTTGCGGATGGCTTCTGGGCAGCTTTCTCCACAACAAGTAACGGCAGTTTGGGCCGCGTTTATTGGCGGCGGGGCCACCATGTTCACCACATTTTTTACGTTTCCACTGCAACAAATCAAGCGGGCGGTGAGCGATGTTGGCCTGGCAAATGTAGCCTTTATTGCCTTTGTGCATCGTGTGCTGCAAGTGAGCCACACATTCTCATATTTTTACCTTGAAGGTGATATTTCATTTGAGTCGCTG
>QQUD01001109.1 GCA_008501785.1 Chloroflexota bacterium | reverse complement strand
AGCAAGGCCGTATAAATACGAAAACTGTTACGGACACCATCACCTCTAAATTGAAGCAAATAGGTTGACACCAATTGTAGGGGCGCACCCTTGTGGTCGCCCTCTTGTGATTGCCAAGACTGGGCGCGTACAAGACCCGCCCCTACATGTGGCATTATTATGTGATTTCTTAAGAGGTTTAACATGTGTGGAATTGCTGGCGCGTTGTTGGTTCGAGGTAATCAGGTATCTGAATCAATGCTCAACGCAATGGGTCGGACACAACAACATCGGGGACCGGATAACTTTGCCATTTTTAGGCAGGGTAATTTTGGGTGTACACATAATCGGTTGAGTATTCTTGACCTGTCTGCGGCAGGAAATCAGCCGTTTTGCAATGAGCGTTATGTGTTGGTTTACAACGGCGAAATCTACAACTACCTTGTTTTAAAAGAAACGTTAACGGAGCTTGGTATAGAAGTAAGGGGGACGTCAGACACGGCCGTTCTCTTCGCATACCTGATTCATTTCGGCGTCAAGGAGACATTGAAAGCCATCAAAGGCATGTTTGCCTTCAGCTTTTTTGATGTGCAAGAACAGGTTCTTTATTTGTGCCGGGATCGGTTGGGCATTAAGCCGTTGGTGTGGACGCATCACGCCACTGGTTTGTATTGGGCGTCGGAGGTGAAGGCATTGAAAACGGCCGTTTCCATCCAGCTCGATCCCATCAAAACCTTATTTTCAGCCACCGGCCTCGGCGATCATTCCAATGAATACACAATATTTGCAGATGTGTGGCAAGTGCCCCCAGGCAGTTACCTGGAATGCCGACCTGAACAACCACCCCAAACCATCGAATATTACAATATCCTGCACGACATTGACGCCAGCTATTACCACGAACTCAGCCAAATGAGCCGCGCAGCCGTCACAGATCGCTTTCTCGGCATCCTCAAACGAAGCGTGAAAGGGATGCTGATGAGCGATGCACCCATGGGCACTTTTGTCAGTGGCGGCATCGATTCAAATTTAATTGCGCTGTTAGCGGCCCAACACGATCCACAGTTGGCGCTGTTTACGGCCAATGTCGTGGGTAAATATTCAGAAATGGCCGATGTGGAACTGCTCAACCAAACCCTGAAGCATCCGCTGCATGAAGCGCGGTTTCATTCTGAAATGATGGTACGCGAATGGGCGCGAGTCACTTACCATTATGAAGTGCCGCTGATTACACACACCAACGCCATACCCTTTTCCGTCGTCGCAGCATTGGCCTGCAAGACAGGCGTCAAAGCTGTGCTAACCGGCGAGGGATCTGATGAACTATTTCAGGGTTATCCAGAGGGATTGGTCAGACGGTATAAAAAAGCAGCCTCCGCACCGGTGAACTGGCTGAAAGCAGTTTATGGGGTCGTTCCCGGTTTAAAAGGGTACCTGTTTCCTGAATCTAACGGCTCCGTGACAGGATTTCTCAATTTATCAACACAGGGCTTTGAACGACAGCGATTGCGAGAACAAGGGTATCAAGCATATAGCTTCTTACCCAAGAAAGAAATTCCCAATCACTACCTGACCATTCGGATGATCCGCGAAGGATTGGTCGCATTACTGCATCGAAATGACCGCATGGGCATGATTGCCAGCATTGAGTCGCGCTTCCCATTCCTCGATGAAGAGATGATTCGTTTTGCCGTCAATCTGCCGTTGAAATGGAAAAGCAAATGGTCTCTGCGACCGCACAATTTCAAACACCCCTTCTTGATCGACAAAGCGATTGTGCGTCAGGCGGCACAGTCCGCACTCCCCCACAAACTGGTCTACAAAAACAAAAATGGCTTTCCCATGTACGGCCATCGCCACATCCGCACAAAACCTGGATATTTTGCCAACGGCTATGTCGCTGAATTACTGAAACTCACACCAACCGCCGAAGCATACATGATTCGCACCCAGTCTCCATACTACCTCGCTAAACTCGTGTCGGTCGATATTTTTGGGCGGCTTTTCGAATTTGAAGAATCCCCCGAACAGATAACCGAACATTTGATGAACCACGTAACGATGACGGTTGAATAATGAACTGGAGTCTGGCAAATTTCATAATTTACTCTGGTATGTAGGGCGATTTTAAAAATCGCCTTACACTGGAAAATTCAAAAAAAACGCCAGTGTCCAGTAATGAATTGTGAATTGTAAATGAAGCAGCTCCGTTCACAATTTACAATTCATTATTTCCCCCTCCTCTCTCCATAATTTTTCGTCTATTTTGATTCATATTCACATGAAATTGTTAAAAATGAAAATTGTCCTGGCTGTGCCTGCATTTCCTCAACTTTCAGAAACGTTTATTGTCAGCAAATTTCTAGGTTTGCTGGATCAGGGTTGGGATGTGCATGTTGTTTGTCGCCGGAGTGATAAGGCTGCATGGGAGCAATTTCCCCAACTGCATGCCGCTTTGCGCCAGCGTGTTCATGTACATTGGCAACATCAACCTCGCTGGTTGGCAGCGCTGTTGCTGCCTTTGCTAGCGTTGCGCTGCTTGTGGCAAAGTCCAAAAGGGTGCTGGCATTATTGGCGGCAGGGGTGGCAGCGTTGGGGTGTTGGTGTTTTGCGTCGGTTTTATTTGGATGCGGAGCTGGTGGCATTGCAGCCGGACTTGATTCACTTTGGTTTTGGGACGTTGGCGGTGGGGTCGATGCACCTAAAGGCACTGTTGAATTGCAAGGTGACGGTTAGCTTTCGCGGGTTCGATTTGAATCAGGTTGGTTTGGACGACCCTGCTTTTTATGATGCGGTTTGGTCGCACGCGGATGCGCTTCATTTTTTGGGGCAAGATTTATGGCACCGGGCTAAACGCCGGGGTGCCAACGGAGACACGCGATATTGCTTGATTCCGCCAGCGATTGAAGTGGATTTTTTTGACTCGCAAAATCGTATGCACAGGGACACGACTGGAACCCAAACACGGCCGTTTCGCATTCTCAGTGTGGGCCGTTTGGACTGGAAAAAAGGGATTGAGTACGCACTGCACGCAATTAAACTGCTGCGAGACCAGGGCGTGTATTGTGAATATCGTATTGTTGGCGGGGGAGAATTTTTGGATGCGGTTGCATTTGCGCGACATCAGATGGGATTGGAAACGGCCGTTACGTTCCTCGGAGCACAGCCACATTCCCAAGTGGTGCAGCAGATGCGCTGGGCCGACGCCTTTCTCCATGCGTCAGTTTCAGAAGGATTTTGTAATGCCGTTCTCGAGGCGCAGGCCACAAAACTCCCGGTTGTTTGCTCAGATGCTGGCGGCTTGCCTGAAAATGTTGTCGATGGTGAAACCGGCTTTGTCGTACCCAGACGAAACGCCCCGGCGCTGGCAGACAAACTCATGCAGTTGGCTGTGAATCCTAAGCTAAGAGAACAGATGGGAACGGCAGGCCAATCTCGTGTCCAAACCCATTTTCGTCTTGAAGGGCAAATCAGCTCCTTTGAGCGCTTCTTTAGGCAAGTGATGGCATCCAATGCAAATTGATTTAATCTATCTAACCTCTTCGAACAATCTACCAGAATGGCCTTTGGGCCACGTTTTTCCGGTGACTGCTGATACTTTGATTATTAATGAGTTGATTTCTGATTGGCTACGCGAAGGTGATGCTGCTTATTTATTGTTTTGGGATGCTGAATTAGGCAACCCACAACCGCAAGTGGTGCATCAGGTGGCCGAAACGCCGGGTGATGTGTGGCATGGTGGGCTGCGCCTGGGGTTTGGTACACAGCCGCAGCTTATCGACTTTGTGAACCCGGTTTGGCGTTTTAATCGTGATCCAGACCCGCAAATTGTGGCGACTTCATGGCGTTTGTCGCTGCAAGCGTGTTTGGTGAAACGAGAGGTTTTGCAGCAGTTAGGTGGACCGGATGATGGGTTTGATACGTTGACTGGTGCCAGTTTAGAGCTTGGGTATCGTTGGCACAGTTGTGGAGCACTTCTGCAACACGTGCCAGAACTGGTAAATGTAACACGACAAAAGTCAGTAATTGACCTTTCTCTGGCAGATGAATTCAGATTTATTCGCAGGCATTATGGACAAAAGTGGGCAGTTTGGGCCTTCCTGCGTGCAGTAGCAAGCGGTTATTCAACGATACCCACGTGGCAAGCCTTGCAATTAGCGCAACATAATCGTTTCGATTTGCTGCCAGAGCCATTCCAGCATAAACCGCACATGCAATCTATGCAGCCGCAACCGACTGTTTCAGTGTTGATACCCACAATTGACCGGTATCCGTATCTTTTTCAACTGTTAGATCAACTGCGCACGCAAACGGTACCGCCATTAGAAATCATTGTCATCGATCAGACACCCATTGAACGCCGTGACACAATTTGGCCTGCTCAATTTGCAGATTTGCCCATTCGCACGATTCAACGCGATCAGGCTGGTCAATGTTCTTCACGCAATTTCGGCCTCCAACGTGCTCAAGGTGAGACGATTTTGTTCCTGGATGATGATATTGAAATCCCGCCGGACCTGATTCAAAACCATTTGCATGTGTTGGAAGCTTATGATCAGGATGGGTCTTGTGGGGTTGTTGAGGAAATTGGGGCCGGGGCTTTGCCTTATGCGTTCACTTATCGGCGCAGCAGTGATGTTTTTCCGGCTGGCAATACGCTGTTGAAAACATGTGCGCTGGAGGCGTCTGGGCTTTTTGATATGGCCTATGAAACGGGGTCACGCGCAGATGGCGATCTGGGAATGCGGCTGTATCTGGCTGGCAAAACATTGATTTTAAATCCGGCCGCGAAGATTTTGCATTTACATGCACCACGTGGCGGGTTGCGGCAGCATGGCGCGAGGGCGATCACGAGAGCAGGCAGCCGCAGCAGCTTGTGGCAGCGCCACCTGCTGGCAGCGACGGAGGGGTATTTGTGGTGTCGTTATTTCACATTACGGCAGGTGCGTGAGGCGCTGTTGATTCGTACTTTTGCTACGTTGCGGGGGGGAAACGGCCGTTTTCGCTCCCTCATTCGCTTCTTGATCATGCTGGTTGCCCTTCCTATCACATACAAGCAAAACTTGAAGCGATTACAACAGGGGCGAAACATGTTGCAAACACATCCTACTATCCCCACCTTCCGCACAAAACAGCATAACAACAGACAGGAAGTTTTGTAAATACGGATAGGGAGAACACAGGTAAAAATTATGGCGGTTTCTACGTCTTCTGAATATGTTCATAATCCGGCGCGGTATTTGGCGCATTCGTTTGCAGTGCGGACCCTGGTTTTCTTGAGCTTACATGTTCCGCTGGCGCTCGTACTCAGCCGGTCTGGGTGGGCGGGGTTGGTGCATGGCGGGTTTGTGCTGCTGTTAGGTTTGTGGGCGGCTATGCGCCAGCGAGCAGCAACGGTTTTGGCTGTGCTGGGGTACATTGCTGGGGCTGAAGTGCTGTGGCGCATGACAGGTGCTAAATTGCTGTGGGAGTATGGCAAATATGCGTCTTTGCTGATTGTGGGTGCTGCTTTATTGGTGGAATGGCGGAAACAGGAGGGGGAGAAACGGCCGTTTAACCCCATCTTCATCCTCTATGTCATCTTACTCCTGCCCGCTGCCATTCCCCCCCTGGCGCAATTCGGTTTACTTGGTGCACGTAATGACCTCAGTTTCAATCTCGCCGGCCACCTCGCACTGGCCGGTTTAGCACTCTACATGTGGCAGCGCACCATGACGCGCAAACAACTCACAAAGCTGTTATTAGTGATGGTGGCCCCCATTATTGGCATTACTTTTCTCGCACTTTACAGCACGTTAACAACAGAAATTGCGTTCACTTTAGAATCCAACTTTAACACCAGCGGTGGCTTTGGACCCAATCAAACCTCTAACATTTTGGGCCTAGGTGCTTTAGCTGGCGTGTTGTTTATCACCCTGCGACCCAAATCCACCGCACTCCGATTCATCGTGTCACTCATTACGATTGGTTTTATTGTACAAAGCTTGCTCACCTTTTCACGTGGGGGCATGTTCAGTTTTATACTAGCGGCGCTCACGTTTGGTTTCTATCTGCTGCCTACACCTCGTGCCCGTCAGCGATTTATCTTGCTGCTTGGCTTTGCCACAATGTTTGCCATTTTTGTACTCTTGCCTGTGCTAAACAGCTTCACAGGCGGCTTCTTACAACGGCGATTTACCGATACAAATTCAACCGGACGCATTGAGGCAATGCAAGCTGATTGGCAAGCTTTTATCGATCATCCAGTGGTGGGGACCGGTATTGGGTTGTCTGTCCCTTATCGAGAGGCTTTATTGGGGGTAAATCTAGAAGCACATACAGAGTTTACACGGATGGCAGCAGAACATGGCATTTTAGGCCTGGTCGCCTTGATACTGCTATTGGCAAACCTTTTTCAAAGGATTCAAACCAGCACGCCAGGATTACACAAAGCGCTTACGGCTGCATTAATCGTGTGGTCCCTAACGGTGATGTTGCAAAATGCAATGCGCCTTGTGGCCGTTTCTTTTGTGCTAAGTTTGGCGATGCTGGCCTGGAATTTAACTGAGGTAGGAAATGAAGATGAATAAAGCACTGACAAAATCCGCAACACGATTGTTAATGTTAAGTACAGAGTTTCCACCGGGACCGGGCGGCATTGGCACCCATGCCATGCAGTTGGCGCAGCATCTGGCCCGACGGGGTTGGCATTTGCATGTGATTACACCCCAGCCATATGTTTCAACGGCAGAAAGAGACGCATTTAATCAAAAACAGCCCTTTTCGGTCACGTCGATTGAGAGCAGGGCACGTACACCCTGGCAACTCATGCGCCGTTTGCAGAGGATTGGTACGGCCGTTACCCAATTTCACCCCCATGCAATCATCGCCACCGGCAGCCGTGCGCTGTGGCTGGCGACATTGTTGACTCCCCTACTGCGCGTGCCGTGGTTGGCGGTGGGGCATGGGGATGAGTTTTTAAACAGATCTGCCGTTGGTCGTTTTTTAACGGCGCGGGCCATGCGACAGGCAAACAAGGTGGTGGCGGTCAGCCAATATACGGCCGATTTAATCCAGCAGATGCACCAACCCCAACAGTTAACTGTCATTCCCAATGGGGCTGATGGCGTGAAATTTCATCCTGGTGTGGAAACGGCCGTTTTGCAACAAAAACTCGGTCTCATCGGCAAACGCATCATTTTGACAGTCGGCAACCTCTCCGAACGAAAAGCTCAGGATATTGTGATTCGCGCCTTGCCAGCTCTGATTGAGCAGTGCCCAAATCTTGTGTACGTGATGGTGGGTGTACCAACGCAGCAGCAAAAATTAGCGCAACTGGCTCAATCGTTAGGCATAGCAGACCACGTGCATTTTGCCGGAATGGTGTCGGAGGCAGACCTGCCTGCTTATTTCAATTTGTGTGATTTGTTTGTGTTGGTCAGCAGGCGCACGGCTGCGGGCAGCGTGGAAGGGTATGGCATTGTGGTCTTGGAGGCGGCGCTATGTGGCAAAACGGCCGTTGTCAGTCAAGGATGCGGGCTGCAAGAAGCTGTTCAGGATGGCAAAACCGGGTTGACAGTGCCACCAGACGATGTGGCAGCCACGGCTCAAGCCATTCTCAGCCTGCTCAAGGATGATCAAAAGCGCCAACAAATGGCCCATCTAGCGTATAAAAAAGCCTGTGATGCCACCTGGGTAAACCGTGTCGCCGCATATGATCAATTATTACACGAGATATTTGCCAATTGTCGCGAAAGTGTGAACAAGAGAATTGGGACGCGGATTAACGCGGATTAACGCAGATTTTTTTCTCTTTTATCTGCGTTAATCTGCGAAATCTGCGATCTATTAATCTTCCTCCACCAAGCTCCTAGAAAATCAATGAAACGTTTACTTGTTATTTCTCATACGCCACATTACAAAAGGGGCGATCAGGTTGTTGGTTGGGGTCCCACGATTGTTGAGTTGGACCATTTATCGCAGCTATTTGAGCAGGTTGTTCACATTGCGCCCCTGCATCTATCACCGCCACCTGACAGTGCCCTGCCCTACCATTCACCACACATCTGTTTCAAAGCGATTGCACCAACTGGCGGGCCTCGATTGCGCCACAAAGCTGGTATTCTGCATCAGGCTCCTCGTTATTTGCAGGTTATTCGTCAGGAAATGACACGGGCGGATGTTTTACATGTTCGTTGTCCGGCCAATATTAGCTTATTAACGCTGCTCTATCTAGCACGTCAATCGCATACACCCTATCGCTGGTTTAAATATGCGGGGAACTGGCAGCCGCAGGGTAAGGAGCCTTGGCCTTATGCGCTGCAACGGTGGCTGCTGAAAAAAGGAGTGGCTGGAGGTGTGGTGACGGTAAACGGCCGTTGGCCTAATCAACCACCCCACATTTACGCATTCAACAACCCATCCCTCACCGCAGAAGAAGTGCGTGTTGGCAAACGTGCATCTGAAATAAAAACAATCCACCCGCCATACGCTTTACTTTTTGTCGGGGCGCTGACAACCGGCAAAGGGGTGAAACGTTTATTGCAAATTGCGAAACAACTGTACACACGGGGCATCCCCTTTACCTGTCATCTTGTGGGTGATGGACCTGAGCGTCCTAAATTCGAGTCATGGGTACAGGCTCATGATTTGACAACACACATCACATTCCATGGTTGGCTACCGAAACCGATGCTGGCTGACTTCTACAGCAAGGCACACTTTCTCGTATTTCCATCTGCAACAGAAGGGTGGCCCAAAGTGATCAGTGAAGCAATGGCATATGGCGTCGTGCCAATTGCGGGTAATGTCTCGTGCATTCCACAAATATTGAAAGAAACAGGGGCCGGTGCGGCTCTGCCAGTTCACGATATTGATGCATTTGTAAACACAATTTTAGCGTATGGAAATCATCCGCAAACCTGGCAAGCGGCCAGTCATGCAGGCGTTGCCGCTGCCCTCAGGTTTACCTATGGGGCATACACAAACGCGGTTAAACAATTATTTGAGCAAGCGTGGGGAATTATGCTGCCAAAATCAGAATTGGAACATACAAATGTATAAATCAAATCCATCACTTTGTCTGGTTGGACCAATGTTAGGTGGAAATTCGGGCTGGGTAGTAAGTCAAGGTGAAGTTTTAGCTCAATTTCTCGCAAAAGAAGGGTATCCGGTGCGATTAACGTCTACGATTCCCAATCGTTTCCTGCGGCTGGGTGATACCGTTCGCTCGTTAATTGCGTGGCGCAAGCAGATTGACGTAATTGTGTTGATGGTGTTTAGCGGTCCATCATTTGGCATGGCTGATATTGCCAGTCTGCTTGCAAGGAAATTGGGCAAACCATTGATTTTGTGGCTGCATGGTGGCAACTTGCCAGCTTTTAGCCATCAATACACCAAATGGATACAGCACGTTTATAGGCGTGGGCAGGCAATTATTTCGCCATCTGGCTATCTGGCAGACGCGACGCGGCAGCTCGGGTTTGAGGTCCAGGTAATTCCTAATCTTATTTCACTTGACAGCTATCCTTATCGCCACCGGTCAACGGTACAACCCCGTCTTTTATGGATGCGTACCTTTCAAGACATTTACCATCCTGAAATGGCGGTGGAAACGCTAAATCGCTTGCGTGACGAATATCCGCAAATGATGCTGACGATGGCAGGGCAGGAAAAAGGCAGATTAGCTGCTGTAAAAGCGTTGGTGCAACAAAAAGGATTGGCAGAACAGGTGCAGTTTGGTGGTTTTTTGGATATGCACGGGAAGCAGCAAGCGTTTGCAGAGCATGATATTTATTTAAACACGAATCGGGTGGATAACATGCCGGTGAGTGTGGTTGAAGCGGCCGCTTTTGGGCTGCCGATTGTGGCAACCGAGGTTGGCGGCATTCCCCATCTTCTCAAACATGAAGAGACGGCTCTGTTTGTTGCAGATGGCGATACGGCTGGTATGGCGGCGGCTACTCGACGGCTGCTGAGTGAGCCGGGATTAGCGGGGAGGTTGTCGAGAAACGGCCGTTTTCTCGCCGAATCATGCAGTTGGCCTCAGGTGAAACAACAGTGGGTGCAGCTATTTCAAGCTGTGCAGGCAGGTAAATCGCATGGGTAAATTTGACAAATTATATGCGCGGCTACCGATTTGGGCACAACATGGAGCCGTCACCACCTATGGTGCTTACCGGTATTGGCTGCGTTTTGGTTCAGGGTATCGACACTATGTCCAAGAATTTACAAAACGAGAATCATATTCGGTAAAACAGTGGCAAGTGTGGCAGACGCAACAGTTGCAGCAGTTGCTCAAAGTTGCTGCTGAACAAGTGCCTTATTATCGGGAGAATTGGCGTGAGGGAATGAAAACGGCCGTTTTGGCTGGCAACCTGCAAGGTTTACCTTTACTAGAAAAAGAGCCAGTTCGAGCAAATCCAAAAGCATTTTTGCGGCAAGACATAAAAAGCGAACCACCTGTCGTTTTTCACACAAGCGGGTCTACTGGAACCCCCATATCAACGATGTGGACCGTGCCAGAAGTGCGTAAATCATTAGCTTTACGCGAGGTGCGCTCGGCTCGTTGGGCAGGTACTTCATTTGCACTGCCACGTGCCACATTTTCCGGCCGGTTGGTTGAACCAAATCCTGATAGCGCTGGCCCTTTTTACCGGTTCAACTGGGTCGAGCGACAAGTTTATTTTTCGCCATTTCATTTGCGACCCGAGACGGCAGCTCAATATGTAGATGCACTGCGCAAACATGAAATCCAATGGCTGACGGGTTACGCGGTGTCTTATTACCTGCTCGCCAGATTTATCATTGCGCAAAATCTGCAAGTACCGTCACTGCGGGCTGTGGTGACAACGAGTGAAAAGGTAACACCAGAGATGCGCCAGGTGATGGAAGCTGCCTACCAATGTCCGGTATTTGAGGAATACAGTTCGGTTGAAAACGTGCTTTTTGCCAGCGAATGCGTGCAGGGGCGGCTGCATGTCAGCCCAGATGTGGGGGTGGTGGAGATTTTGGATGATAACGGCCGTTCTTGCCCCCCAGGCGAAGTTGGCGAAGTTGTCACAACCGGTTTAATGCGCCAAACACAGCCATTCATACGCTACCGGCTGGGTGATTTAGCCATGTGGGATACAGCACCCTGTCCATGCGGCAGACCAATGCCGGTGATCAAAGAAGTTGTGGGACGCGTGGAGGATGTGGTGGTGGGTGCAGACGGCCGTCAAATGGTGCGCTTCCACGGCATCTTCATCGACCAACCTAATGTGCGCGAAGGTCAAATCATCCAAAAATCAATCGATCGCATCGACGTCAAGGTCGTGCCCATCAACGGTTTCGGCCCAGATGATGTGCAAGATATTATCGGCCGTGTCCAACAGCGCTTAGGCTCCACTGTTCAAGTCACGGTCAACACAGTCAACAACATTCCAAGAAACAAAGCTGGCAAATTCCAAGCAGTCGTTTCTTTACTTCCGCCCGATGATACTGACACCTAAGAATTTCCAAATTATACAAATTAAATTTCTGAGGTTGAGAAATGGAATCATCAAAGATCAATACAGCAAAACTACGAAAATATCTCAATGAAAATTTTAGTGCCAGTGAATTGGAAGCGTTTTTGTTTGATCATTTTCCAGCAATATATAACGACATTACACCGGAAATGCCACAGACAACACGAGTTTTAAAATTGTTGGGATATTGTGAAAGACACCGTCGTTATCCAAAATTATTGGACATTTTAAAACGAGAACGACCTTCATCTTTTCGACAAAGTGAATTCATCGATACTCCGAAAACAGAAGATTTATCATCCGTTACTGAAATGGCATCAAGTCATTACAGCCGACGGAACATTGACTTGAACCATATCAATCAACAATCGCTTCAAAGAGAAACTGAGAATCTTTATAAACAGTTACGGGATGCAATAGCAAGGGAGGCATGGACTGAAGCGTTACATTTGATTAAACAAATTCAGGAACGTAACCTAAATTTTCGAGATGTGCCCAGGTTATCGAAAATGATACAACGGAGGGTAATCGCATCAAAAAACACACAAACTATTTTACTTGAAACCATTCAAGACAAAATAAAGATACCGATTTCCTCCAAACACATAGCGGCAGCAGTCTTTGGTTTAATGTTTCTATTTTTATTTTTTGTTACGATCTCACAAACAGGTCGAGCTATGTTATGCAGTGCCAATGTTGACCAATTTTGTGAAAAGCCAGATACTGTAATCGTTCAGTTGCCAAGCCCTTCCTCCACTTCAGCAACAGCTAATTCCACTCAAGAGCCGTCTGAAACCCTGGTAAAAAATGGCACATTGATACCATCTACCACCGTGACATTAACCAGAACATCGACCGTCACGACCCCACCTCCGGAAACAAAACTTCCACCATTATCAACACCTACATTGCATTCAACAAAAAAAGTACCGACTCCCAGTTTACCTACAACACAACCTCCAACGGCAATTAAAACATCAACACCGCCACCACCAACTGCAACGAATACTCGGATACCATCCCCGCCAACAGCAACTGATACCCCATTGCCACCACTACCAACAGCAACCGATACACCGATACCCATAACAAATACACCGATACCACCAACACCTACAAAATTCCCCACAGCAACATTGTCCCCACCACCCACCGCTACCGCTACTTCGCCACCCCCTCAAAATCCAGTCACTCGCCCTATAGATGGCATGGTTATGTTTTTTGTTTCATCTGGTAGTTTTATGATGGGAAGTGATGGTGTTTTGGATGCAGACGAATCACCAATGCATCAGGTTTCTCTAGATTCATTTTGGATTGATAAGACGGAAGTTACGAATGCTCAATTTGCTACATTTGTAACTCAAACTGGTTATCAAACAACAGCAGAAAAAGCCGGGGGCGGTCGTACGAGTAACAATAGTTCATTTAATTGGATCGATGGTGCCAACTGGCAGCATCCATATGGCCCAGATAGCAATCTGAGTGGGCTGAACAACCATCCAGTTGTTTTAGTTTCCTATGTTGACGCAAGTGCTTATTGTGCGTGGGCTGGGGGGCAGCTTCCCACTGCTGCTCAATGGGAGTACGCGGCACGAGGGCCAGATAATAGCACATATCCTTGGGGAAATTCATTTGATGGAACCCGGACAAACTATTGCGATGTCAATTGTTTCTTTAGTCAAGGTTCAGGCCAAAATGATGGGTACGCTATGACAGCACCAGTTGGGAGTTATCCCGCTGGTGCCAGTTGGGTCGGCGCTTTAGACATGTCCGGAAACGTACGAGAATGGGTTGCCGACTGGTTTAGCAGCTACCCTAGTACCCCTCAGTCAAACCCCACTGGACCACCAACCGGCACAAAAAGAGAGATGCGAGGCGGCAGTTGGTACAGTCTACAAGAAAATGTACGTGGCGCGACCCGGCGCGAACAAGTGCCAGAAGGGAGTACGCACAGCGTCTATAGTACGTATGGATTTCGGTGCATGGTTAACGAAGTAAACTAATCCCCGTGCAAATTCCCAAACCACAAAATAAATGAGGTGATTTTTGATGAAAACTGAAGAAAAACTTTCGGTTGATGCTTTGCCGATGGTGACGATTATGATGCCGGTCAGGAATGAAGCTGCTTTTATTGCGCAGACGTTGGATTCGATTTTGGCACAAAATTATCCTGCGGAGTTGATGGAAATTGTGATTGCAGACGGCCGTTCCACCGACAACACCCGTGAAATTATTGCGTCTTTACAACAGCAACATGCCAATATTCACCTGATCGACAACCCCAGCAAAATTGCGCCCACCGGTCTCAATGTGGCAATTCGTCAAGCCCAGGGTGATGTGATTGTGCGGGTCGATGGACACGCTATTTTAGACCCAGATTATGTGCGCAGTTGTGTCGCACAAATGCAACAAACGGGTGCAGACTGTGTCGGCGGCGCTTGGGAATCTCGCGGAAAAAGCTATGTGGGGAAAGCGATTGCGCAGGCAATGAGCAGTCGTTTTGGGATCGGCAACTCGGGTTTTCGGGTTGCGTCCACCTCAGCCCCACCAAGAATCGTGGACACTGTGCCATTTGGCGCTTACCGCCGAGATGTTTTTGAAAGGATTGGTTTATTCAACGAAAAGATGGTGCGACACCAGGATTATGAACTTTGTTATCGACTGCGTCAGGCAGGCGGTCGCATCCTTTTATTGCCCGAGGTACGTGCCGTCTACTACGTGCGTGCGACATTAGCCAAATTGTGGCGACAATATTGGCAATATGGGATTTGGAAGGGTCGTTTTTTGCGCGTCTATCCCGCATCACTCAAACTGCGCCATATGATGCCGCCACTTTTTGTCTTTGCAGTTGTGGTGAGCAGCTTGTTGTCACTCATCGTTCCATCGTGGGGATGGCTGGCAGGGGCTGTTCTTGGGGCATATGCGTTATTTTTGTTAGTTGCGTTACTCAACTTTGTTTTTCGGGGTAAATCGAAATATTTACCGCTCTTACCAGTGATTATTGCCTGTTTGCATCTCAGTTGGGGAATCGGGGTGTGGATTGGGTTGTTAACACCAAGCCCGCTGGAGGACGGTGAAGATAAGATGATTTTAGTAAAAGCGGAATAATATTTGTTCCCTTGTGTCTTCGTGTTTTATTGGCTGGAGGGGTGAGCGTGTGCCAGTTGTATCGGCAAACTTGTGTTTAGATGTGATCCAGTTTTGGGGAAAAAGAATATGAAAAGTGAACTTTCGAACACATCTTCACCTGAAGTGCCGGTGAATTTGAATACTATTGGTTTTAAACGGCCGTTTTCATCCATACCTCGCATCGGTTTACGCTTTTCCGAGCGTATCCTCCTGCTCAGTTTTGGTGATTTGTTTATCGTAAATATGGCTCTGTTTATTAGTTTAGTGGCCCGCTCAAAGTTTGAGTTTGCACCCGCAATGATCTGGCAGCAGCTCCCCTGGTTCATCCTGCTCAGTCTGCTTTGGTTGGCCATCAGCGTATTGTGGGATGCATATAACCTGGTACGCAACTCAAATATTATATTTTCTTTGATAGCGGCAGGCGGTACGGCCGTTTTGTCCACCGGGTTATACTTGTTAATCCCTTACCTGACTCCAACCTTACCGAGTCGACGCCTTTACCTCTTCATGTTTCCACTATTGACTGTTTTTGGAGTGTTAATTTGGCGGCTTTTTTACGGATTAGTTTTAGGGCGAACAGTTTTTAAACGGACAGCACTGGTAATTGGGGCCGGCCAATCTGCCCAACTCCTGGCTCAAGCCGTGACTGAAGGGAGACGACCCAACAGTCGTATGCAAGAGGGATCTGTTTACACAATCTTAGGGTTTGTTGACAACGATCCTGACAAACAAAACAAATATTTTGGCGGATTTCCGGTGTTAGGACGCTGTCATAATCTTGTTAATCTCGTACATGAACTGCAACCCGACGAACTAATTGTGGCAACCACAGACTTGCCAATGATTCAAAATGGCTTATTTAATGCCATTTTAGAATGCCGTGAACAAGGTATTTCAATCAGGGTCATGACAAGTCTTTATGAACGCGTCACGGGGCGTGTTCCCATAGAACACGCAGGCTATTATTTGGATGTTGTGCTACCCGTCTCCCGCCCGGCAAGTTATCGTTTTTATTTGGTGGCCCGTCAAATCGTAGAATTTTCAATTGCGCTGTTGGGGTGCGTATTTCTTGTCGTGCTGATTCCCCCAATTTGGCTGGCAAACCTATTCACCAGCCCCGGCAATATTTTCTACCGCCAGGAACGAGTAGGAAAAGGTGGGAAATCTTTCCAACTGCTCAAATTCCGCTCAATGTCGATGAATGCAGAAAAAGAAACAGGTGCGGTTTGGGCCTGTAAAAATGACAAACGGATTACGGGAATTGGGCGAATTCTACGCAGAATTCGTCTGGATGAAGTTCCTCAGTTTTGGAATGTGTTAAAGGGGGAGATGAGCGTGATTGGGCCGAGGCCAGAACGGCCGTCTTTCGTCAAAGGCTTCTCCGACGAAATCCCATTTTATCGAATTCGCCACGCCATCAAACCAGGAATTACCGGATGGGCACAAGTCCAGTACCGATATGGGGCTTCCACAGAAGATGCGCTGATCAAATTACAATACGATCTTTACTACATTAAACACCAAAGCCTAAACATTGATTTGCTGATTTTGCTAAAAACGATACAGGTTATGTTGGGGCTAAAAGGACAATAAAATGCTCTTTTTGCTTATACGGAGGATTTCATGGAATTAAAACAATTGCTCATTTTAATAAGACGTTGGGCCTGGCTGTTATTAATCGGGCTGATGATTGGTGCAGGGGGTGGTCTGGGCATTAGCCTTTATCAAACACCAGTCTATCAGGCATCAACCAGAATTATGGTCATGCAATCCCCTGAAAGCAGCGTTGCAGATGTAACCACCCTCAGCGATCAGGAACTGGCACAAACCTACATCGAACTGCTCGTGACCAAACCAGTGCTAGATGCCACGAGCGAATCCCTGGGATTTTCAGTAAAAAGTGAACAAATCAGCGGGCAATTGGTGCGTGGCACGCGGCTGCTACAAGTAACTGTGCGAGACAATAATCCGCAGCAAGCCGCCACGATTGCCAACAAGCTGGTTGAAGTCTTATTAACCCAAAATCAAGCATTGCAAACAAATCGATTCTCTGCATCTGAAGAAAGCCTGCAAGCCCAAATCAAGGATGTAGAAGCGCAAATAGCTTTATTGCAATCTGAAATTTCCCAGGTGTTTGTGGCAAATGACAAATCTGAGCAAGAGGAAATCGATAGACAAAAACAACTGCTAGAAACACAAATCTTCACTTTACAAAATGAGGTTGTAACCCTAGAACAAGAAATTGAGGCATTGACACCGAGAGATGTCAACGGCAACCCAACATTTTCGCTCTCGGCAAATCAGCGAACAGCGTTGGTTGAAAAGGGAACGCAGCTTTCCCAAAAGCAATTTTTGCTAGAATTGTATACGCAACAATTTTTTGAACTGGCTTTACCTGAAGGCAACACACCCACAGAAAGTATTGAAGAAATCAGAAAAAACCAGCTGCAATCAACCCTTACCTTTTATGAACAACTTTATTCGACATTACTCACCAATTATGAATCTGTGCGTCTATCCCATCTTGAAAACACGCCCAATGTCGTTCAAGTGGAAGAGGCAATCCCCTCAACAATTCCCGTACAGCCACGCCCATTGATGAATATTGCATTAGGTGCGGCTTTGGGACTAATTCTGACCGGTAGCATCGCGTTTGTTATTGAATATCTGGACGATACGCTAAAAACACCGGCAGATATAAGCAATTTGCTTAAACTGCCCGTGATTGGTTTTGTGGCAGACGTTTCTGATTTAGATAAAGCAAAACATAGACCCTACGTGGCTCGAAATCCGCGCTCTCCAGTTTCCGAAGCATTTCGCAATTTAAGAACAAATCTTGAATTTGCTGGCGTGGATAGCCCATTGCGCACAATCTTAGTGACCAGTCCTGGGCCTGGTGATGGCAAAACAACCGTAGCCGTTAATCTGGCAACAGCCATCGCGCAAGGGAACAAACACGTGGCCCTTATAGACTGCGATCTACGCCGCCCCCGCATCCACCGAGAATTGAGCGTGTCTAATCGCGCTGGATTGAGCGATCTTTTTCGTGGACAAGCAAATTTGTCTGATGTATTTCGTTCAGCAAGGGTGAATAAGCTGGTTGTGGTTCCCAGCGGTAATTTACCGCCAAATCCACTGGAACTGCTCGGTTCTGAAAAAATGACCCAAATTTTAAATCAGGTCTTAGAAACTGTGGATATGGCCGTTATAGACAGTCCTCCATTTCCTGTATCAGATGCTTTAGTTTTAGCTTCGAAGGTGAGTGGCGTCGTGCTGGTAATTCAGCCCGGTCGCACACATGCGGAAGCCGCTTTGGCCATGTTAGAACAGTTAAAGCGTGCAGATGCCAGGGTATTAGGGGTCGTGTTAAATCGCATTCCACAGCAACGGTCTGATTTATACGGGGGGTATTACCTGCCACATTTTGCAGATATTCAAAAGCGGTATCACATGGAAGGAGGCGGCCAACAAAATCGACCGCCTGCAAAAAGAAATCGTAGAAAAATGTTACGGCTCTTTGGAAAATAAGAGAAGAAGGCATATTCAATGCAAACAAGTCCTAAGTCCTCTCCCCATTTAACTGAAAATAAAAGGACCGGTCACTCATCCGGCTCGTCCCGCCCTCGCTTGTGTCCTTGTCTGGGTACAGTGGATGATTCTGAAACCAAATTGGCATTTGCTTCTGAATGGAACCAATGTTACCGCTCTGGGAAACCCACATCTGTGGATTACCTGCATCAACAACAATATTGCCTGCGTGCGAATCATGCAGCATGTTCAGTTTTTCGTTATAACAACGGTGTCCCACCATCGGGAGGAATGCCACAACATAATCTGGCAAAGGTACGGCCTCAGGTTAAACGGCGCGTTTGGGTGGTTGCGTTTTCTGTGATGATGTTTGTACTCTCAATTTCACTGACGGCAGCATTTTGGTGGCCACGCACGCCTGACCTATCGAATCCTAACGGACCGACGGACGGAGGGGTCGTTGACAGCAATTTATCAGAACCAATTCCAACTGCTCGGTCTGCTTTGTCATTTTTTCAAGATCTATTTTTGCCTGATGAGCCGACGATAAGTGCAACAGTTACGCCAACGAGGCCGTTATCGGGTAGTTTAACAGGTGGGGAAACGGCCGTTTCCCCCACCCCTCCCACATTATGCAATCCCCCCCTATTTTGGGTAATTTATACAGTGCAGCCCGGTGATACAATCTTTACCCTGGCCCAACGCACAGGTACAACTGCTTCTATATTAAAAATCTCAAACTGTTTGAACAGTGATTCAGTTTCGGTTGGAGACAGGTTATACCTTCCACAGCCCCCGCCTCCCACTATACCCAACCCCCCCCTTATCTCCCAACACACACGCCTTCCCCCCTTCCCCACCATCACAACC
>QQUD01000214.1 GCA_008501785.1 Chloroflexota bacterium | reverse complement strand
AAAGCCGAATGGACAGCCTCGCAGGAAATTAGATGTTAGTCGCGCAGATTCTGAATTTGGATTTCTTTCTAAAACGAAATTTTTTGAAGGGTTGACCAGAACCATTGAATGGTATGAACAGACTCAAGAAGTGATAATTAAGTAGTTAAAGAAGTAAATCGTTGCCAAGTCTAAAACATCGTACGACAAAATCATCAATTTATAGCCTCTTCGCTAAAGGTTTCCAAACCATTATCAATTTAGTTCGTACAATTGTGTTAGCAAGAATTATTTCAATTGATGATTTTGGAGTTTATGCGTTTTTATTGTCGATAGTAACAATAACCATCGCACTTCCTAATTCTGTGCTAAGTGGATCGTTTTTGCATCGTGCGCCTGAAAGTTCTGGCGAGGTTGGTATAAATACCCATTTCACTTTGAATTTAATATTAACGACAATTTGGGCTATTTCGTTAAGCGGACTTACTTTCTTGTTTTCTGAAAGGGTCAATTCCCCATATTATCTAGTATTAATTTGGTCGATTTTCTTTCAAGAATTAGCTAATACACACAAATTATTGTTAACCAAGCATGTATTATTTAAGAGAATTGCTCTAATACAAATAATTACTGCATTAGCAACAACATCCATAGCAATATTTCTCGCGTATCAAGATTTTGGGATTTGGAGTTTGATATCAATAAACATTGTTTCTGCCTTTTTAGCGCTTCTCTTCTACACAGCTATTTGGCCACTTACAAGAGTGAAAATTTCCTGGCATCTCACATCAATAAAATACTATTTCAATTTTGGGAGTCGTACATTTGTTGCTGGCACACTGGGAGTAGTTCTTGATCGAGTTGATGATTTATGGACAGGGTATGTCTTGGGGTCTACACCTCTTGGTCTTTATTCAAAAGCTTATGAATTGGCAACTTACCCAAGGAAGCTTATGGCAGTTCCTCTCAATTCAGTGGCCGCTGCAACATATGCTGAGTTGAAAGGACAACGTACAGAACTTACTCAAGCATTTGTCGGCTTTAATACCATTCTTATCAGGATGGGCTTTGTTAGCTCTGGGTTATTGATGATTTTAGCCCCTGAATTTATTACATTGCTCCTTGGTGAGCAATGGTTGCCAATGCTCACCACATTTAGGCTAATGCTAATATTTATGATGCTTGACCCAATTAAAATTACCATTGCAAGTGTTCTTGTTGCCTCTGGTAAACCAGAACAGGTTGGTTATGCTCGGGCAATCCAATTGATTGTTTTAATAGGTGGTCTCATAATTTTGGGGCCAAGATGGGGTATTGTGGGCGTAGCATTAACAGTAGATATAATGCTTTTTATAGGAATAACCCTGTTATTATTTTATGCATTTCAACATGTTGATTTTTCTTTAAAACAACTATTTCTTGTACCTTTGCTCGGGATGTTTTTAGGATTCTTTTTTTCTGTTTCTTTCTCGTTATTAACAATGTCAAATCAAATTTTGTTTGCAATTGGGAAAGGAAGCGCTTTTTTACTCGGATATATTGTAATCACATTGGGCCTTGAGAAAAAATTAGTAATTGAATTCTTTAAATATATTCAAGCCCAATTGAAAAACAAAAATTGATAACTAATTATGAACCTACTATCTCGTTTTAATGATCTATATCTAACAATGCGACCAAAGCCTTGGAAGCTTGAAAAACCAACAACTATACAATTCCCTGTAAACGATATATGTAATTCGCGCTGTCAGATGTGCAATATTTGGCAAAAGCGTCTTGACTATCAGATTTCCCCTGAAGAGTTATCCAAAATTTTAATAAACCCCTTGTTTTCAGAAGTACGTTCTGTCGGTGTCAACGGCGGCGAACCAACCCTACGCAAAGATCTTTCAGACTTAGTCGATCAATTATTTGTCCACTTGCCCAAACTGAGCGGTATTTCATTGATAACAAATGCCTATCAGGACAAAACAGTAATAGAGCGTATTATTGATGTTGGGAATGTTGTTAAGAGATATAATGGTTCCCTTGATGTCATGGTTTCATTAGATGGTTTTGGCCAAGTTCATGACATTGTGCGTGGTAAACCTGGAAACTTTGACCGTGCTGTTCGTGTCATCGATTTCATTCAAAATTCAAAACTAGTAAAATCTTCTCGGATAGGTTGTACAGTTATTCGCGATAATGTATGGGGATTACACGATTTGCTAGAATTTGCACTTAATAAAAATATTTATATCAAGTATCGGGTTGGCATTCCTCATCAAAGATTGTATTCAGATGATGTATCTGAACCATTTGCTTTGACTTTTGAAGAACGATACCATTTTGCGATATTTCTTGAAAATCTTATTAAAAACTATGAAGAGTCAGAACAACAAAAACACTTCTATAAGTCCTTAGTAGGTCAGTTGATTTATAACAATCCTCGAATTGCAGGTTGTGCATGGCAGCATAAGGGAGTTACGCTTTCGGCTCGCGGAGAGATATTGTATTGTGCTGTTGAGAGCAAAACTTTGGGGTCTGGAATTGACCAAGATGCTAATCAACTATATTTCGAAAACAAAGATCATTTAGCTGATATTGTAAATAATAAATGCCAATCATGTATGCACGATTATGTTGGGCTACCTTCAACGCGTATTCTACTTAACCAATATGCAAAGTCTGCTGCTCGGAAAATTGGATTTACAAAAAATGTTAAGCTGAAACAAATACCCACATACAAAACGGTTAGTAAGTTTAGACGACAACATCAGTTTAAAAAACGGCAGGAAAGATTTGATTCATATTTGATTTCAAATAAAAATATTGATATTTTGACTAAGAGCAAAAATAGTGAGCCACAAATATTGATATGTGGTTGGTATGGTACAGAAACATTAGGTGATAAGGCCATAATTGGGGGTGTTGTTTCCTCCATAAAAGAGGCAATTGGTCCTGCTAAAATTCACTTGGCTTCACTTGAACCGTATATTTCGAAAATAACTGTACAGCAAATGCCGGAGTTGAGTGGGTGTACTGTTTATTCTATTTCAGATGCTATTCAACTTGCTAATACTGTTGATTTAGTCGTTTTTGCTGGTGGTCCGATTATGGCTATCGATGCTATAGCCGAGATGACAACAATTTTTTATGGTGCTGAAAGGGCGGGAGTTCCAACACTAATTGCTGGATGCGGTGTAGGTCCGCTTGGCTCTGAACATCACAATAGAGCAATTGCTAAATTGCTTTCGCTTGCATCACACCGAATTTATCGCGATCAACGCTCTTTAGATTTGGCTCAAACACTTGGAATTGATACAGTAAATGATGAAGTTGCCGAAGACCCTGCTTTTGCATGGCTGTGTAAGCAAGAATCATTTGCCAAGGATAGCAATAATAATTCCGATCCCCGATTATTATTAGGTTTAAGAGATTGGACCTTTCACGAATATGCAAATGATTTGGATCCTAAAAATGCACATCAGATAAAGACTCGTTTTGAAAGAGAGGTTATAATTTCTCTGCTTCAATTGATTGAGATTTATCCTCAATTAAAAATTTATCCATTTCCAATGTGTACAAATCATATTGGGCAGGATGATCGTTGGTTTTATCGTAGATTTTTTCGGAATGTTGATAATAAGTTAGCAGAAGCACTAGACATGCGATATCTTGGTAGGGAACTTTCACCATTAGAATCAATTAATGCGTTTAATTCTGCAACGGCCGTTTTAACAATGAGATATCATTCATTAGTTTTCTCGTTAGCAATGGGCAAACCTTGTGTTTCCATTGACTATACATTAGGGCAAGGGAAAGTAAACTCACTGGCTAAAAAATATGAAGTACCCAATATGAGATTAGATACTGTGACAAGTGAATCGCTTGTTGCCAAAATATCTTCTTGCCTTGTTGGAAAACAAAACAGAAATCAAATATCTAAAGATGAAATAATTTTCGATAAAGTTATTCATTCTTTTTTAACTCAATAAAACTATGATTCACCCACTAATCTTAAGCAAATTTGATACCAAGGGTGGAGCCGCAATAGCTGCTCATCGATTACATGAAGGCCTTAAACAAGAAATGGTTTATTCAACCATGCTCGTTGATATCAGGTCGAGCCAAAATGATCAATCAATTTTGGGAGATGATGCAGGGCACAATTTCACAAAAGCAAGAAATAAAGTTTATTCTGTAGTCAATAGCTTCCCGTTACGATTTACAAGAAAACCTGTTTCAGAATACTCTCTTCAATGGATTTCAAACTTTGAGATACTAACAAAAATAAACAAATTGAAACCAGATATTATTAATTTGCATTGGATTTGTGCTGGTTTTATAGGTTTAAAAACAATAGCCCGGTTTAATGTTCCAGTAGTTTGGACAATTCACGATATGTGGCCTTTCACCGGTGGGTGTCATTATAGTCACGGCTGTAATAAATTTATGAAAAATTGTGGTAATTGTCCTCAGCTAGGTAGCAAACGTGATTTTGATTTTTCAAGATGGCTATGGAATAAAAAAGCTTCTGCCTGGGAAGATTTAGATATGACTTTTGTTTCACCAAGTAAATGGTTAGCTAAAGAGGCTCAATCAAGTGGTCTGTTCAGAAAACTTAGGGTGGAAGTAATACCAAATGGTATTAATACCGACATATATAAACCATTAGATCGCCAAAAAACAAGGCAAATTCTAAATTTACCCGCAAATAAAACTTTAATTCTATTTGGAGCAGTTAATGCAACCAGCAATCCTAGAAAAGGGTTTCATTTACTAAAACAAGCTTTAAAAGAGTTAACTAAGCTTCGCTTGCAAGATGTGGAGATTGTTGTTTATGGTGCGTCTTCATCAAACAAGGAAAGTGAATTTGGTATAAAATGCCATTATTTGGGAGAGTTGAATAGTGATTTAGCAATTGTACAAGCATTATCTGCCGCAGATGTATTTGTCGCACCTTCAGTTCAAGATAATTTACCTAATACGATAATGGAGGCAATTTCATGCGGTATTCCATGTGTTGCTTTTGATATTGGCGGTATCTCAGACATGATCGAGCACACAAAGAATGGTTATTTGGCTACCCCGTTTGATGTGCAAGAATTTGCACGAGGTGTTTTATGGATTGTTGAAAATACCGAGCGCTTCCATCAATTATCCAATTATGCGCGTCAAAAAGCGGTTAATGAATTTAATCAACAATTACAAGCTAAACGGTACTTATCACTTTTTCATGAGTTAATTTGAACGAGATGAGATAAGATTTTTAAACAAAGGTGTTTGAGTGCTGTATAAAATTTTCCAAAGAGGTAGACGAAATAAGTTGTTATTTAGCTTAATCGTATTTGCCTTTTTGGTTATGAAACGGGGTAATGATTTACTTAGCGATTTTAATGTTAATCGCGCTGTATTAGGTTTAAATAGTAATATGGATATGGGTGTTGAAGAATTGTTTTTTTCATGTGAAAACAATTTGCTAAACATGATTCCTAACGACGAAGTATCTCTCACCCGTTATGAAAGACTTTCATATTATTGTTATTTTAGACTTGTTCAGGACGGATATTTTCAAAACGATTTCCACTCAATATCTGAGACATATTTAAGTTTTTTTATGCCGCTGCTAGTAAATATCGACAGTTCTAAAATCATTCCTCATAATTTGAAATATGGAATAGTTGCGAATTTGGTTTGGAATGAACAGCATAATGATGCATGGCCGCATTTATTAGCATTAAAAGAAAACAAAAAAATTTCAAGCAATTCAAGAGGGCAAATCTTTTCTTGGATAGCTGAAATTGATAAAAAACAAGATGATGTTGATAGTGCATTAAAAAACTATGATCAGGCTTTAGAGCTGAACCCTCATTTAGTAGAGGCATACTTTTATCTCTTTGAAAATGCTTATAAAGATGAACAAATAGAGCTTGCAAAGAGTTACGCTGAGACCCTTTATCATTTAGAACCAACATATTACTTAAATAATCGGGAATCAAATAAATGCGTGCCGATTGCGACAGCTAAAGAATCAGGAATAAGTGCTGGCAATGGTTGGTTTCTAATAGGATATGATCTAGATGAAGTTCTTTCTGCTCATTCCCCTTTAACTATAGCAAAGTTCTATTGGGTTAATATTGAACAAGAAAACAACACCATTGAACCGCTATCGATAGTAAAGTTGGAACAAGATAATGAACATGTGACTTATCAAATTGCAAACAAAATAATTGATGTTCGAGTGATTCGCAATTTAGTTCCAGATCCAGGATTTGCCTGGCAACCCCTTCAAACAGGTTCAGGTATGTTTGAGAGGGGTCCACATACTCGAAAAAATGAAGATTTATCAATTTCAATTCTTGCAACTGAAGATATAATATTTGAACCTCAAAGATGGATGAGATTAAAAACCACTGAGGTTGGGGCGGCTTTTCAAATGGATTCTAAGGAGTTTCCAGTTGAACCAGGAGTTTTTTATCTACAAGGTGGTTCATTACGAACAAAAGGTGATGATATTCTGACTTCTTTTGGGCGTTCTTATTTTTCAGTGGAGGAAGGTGAGTACTTTCGCAGTTGGCGAGCAGCTAATGAAATTAACACGAATGGAGAGTGGATTTATTGTAGTGGCCCTTTCAAAGAAACAGCAGCTAGTAGCGTAAAAGTTCAATGGTCAACATCTAGTGGTATTGGTACGATGGATGTTTCAAACTTGCATTTTTTTGAATTACCATTACTCGACTTTTTAGTAACAGATGAAACAAAATAAATTGTTAGATAACCTAAATCAAAATCAAATCATAATAATATCAACAATAATTATCGTTTTCCTGATAAGTTTCATCATTCTAATCAATAAATTTCCCTTGATGCAAATACCGATTATTATCGCATTGATAGGGGGAATATGGATTTTGATACAAAGTCCAACGCGGTTTTTGAGAATTTTTGTTTGGGCATACCCTCTTTATTTGTTTTTACAAGCCTTTCTATTTCCAAGCATGAAAGATAGGACAAATAACGGACTATTCCCTGCTATTCCTGTTGCTGGAATTAATCTACGCCTTGATGAATTATTATTGCTTGTGGCAATTTTTCTTTTTTTTAGCAAATATATTTTCATGCTTATTCAAAGTAAGAATAAATGGTCTTTTCAAGTCGCCACATTATTGATTTTCGCTTTTTTGGCATTCTATAGTATTGGTGGGATTCATGGGATAATTGCAAGAAATCCAAACGCTTTTTCAGATATTCGGTATTCGTTACTGCCTGCAATATATTTGTTTATGTTTATTAAATTGTTTGATCCAGATTTGCACTTAGAACAAGTGCGCAAATGGAGCATGATATTATTAGCTATTTTGTCTTTTTCTAGTTTGTTATCAGCTTTGTTCCCAGAATATGTTAGCTTATTACAGCGTTTGCCGTTCCCAAATGCACGACCAAAGGGTACTTCTTCAATTGTAGAAGTATTAACCATGCTAAAAATCATCTACGCTTTAGCATTAGCGGGCTTTCTAAATCGTGATTCACCACGGTATGTTTATTTATTTTTAGTATTACTCGCCATTGCTGGACAATTAATATGGGTAGACAAAACAACCTATGTTCAAATTCCATTAATAACACTCTTGGTTATTGTTGCACTTAGCTATAAAAGTTTATTTCGATGGCGAACACAAATTGCGCAAAGAGCGTTCTTTGTTGGCATTTTTGTTATTGTTGTTACGCTGGTTTTTATCTTTTTACTTTCAAATGAGTTCGTTGTAAATTACATAGAATATGCTGTTTTTAGAATTACGAGACCTGATATTGGGGATGTGACAAGCCGTCGAGTTACCTTGTGGATAGAAGCGTTGAATCTTATTTGGAAAAACCCTTTTTTTGGAAATGGAATGGGAATTGTTTATACTTTTCCTGCTTTAATCAATCCTGATTATTTAGTGACAATGCAAGAGCACAATATGTTTTTGTGGGTGGCTGTACGTTTAGGTATTCCAGCATTCATAATTCTTTGTCTGTTAATAATTTGGTACATTGGCATTGGGTTTAGATTAGTAGGAAAATTACACGGAAAAGAAAAGAGTACAGCTGTGGCTATGTTCGCTTTTTCAACTAGCATGATAATAATGTCTTTCACTGGTATGCACCTGCTCCATTTTAATGTTGGAATACTATTTATGACCAGTATTGGAATAATTGGAAAAATGTATATTTGTGAATTTCGTCAAACATTGGAAGAAAGAAACTAAGGAATTGCAGACTATGGATTTGCCAGTTATTACAATTGTAATGCCATCTTATAATCAAGCTAAATATATAGAAGAGTCAATTTTATCGATTCTTGAACAGGGATACTCTAACCTGGAATTTATTCTTCTAGATGGGGGGAGTACAGATGGTAGTGTCGAAATAATTAAAAAATATGATGCACAACTTTCATATTGGCATAGTAAACCTGATGGAGGGCAAACAGATGCATTAATGCAAGGGTTTTCAATGGCAACCGGCGACTTAATGGGTTGGATAAACAGTGATGATGTTTTATTGCCCGGTGCGTTGAATAATGTGGCATCTGCTTATGCTGCAAACCCCAAAGTTGGTATTTATTTTGGCGATTATTTATTAATTGATGGAAATGGGCAGATCATTCAGTGTAAACGAGTACCCCATAGTGGCATTCATTGGTTCGCGAAGCATGGTCACTGGGCGTTTAATTCAACTGGTGTTTTATTCTCGAAAAAAGCCTATGAGGCAGTTGGTGGATTGCACAAAGAGTTGTATTTTGTGATGGATGCGGATTTGTATATGCGCATGTTGTTAAAGGGCATATCATATTATCATCTTGGCAGCTATCATGCTGCGTTTCGCAGACATGAGGGGGCTAAAACTGTAGATGGGTTGAGTGATTCGAGAAAAGAGCATTATTATGCGGCCAAAAAATATTGGCCAGCAGAAGTTGAAAAAGGTCGAAGACAAAAACGATGGCATTATTTGTATCAGCTTTTTCAGATAGCTAATGGCAATGTCAAAATGTATTTAGATACAAGGAGGGGGCGTGGTGAAAATTGGAAAAATTGGAGCAGTAGGATTATCAATGACAAATAGTAATAATAATATCAATTTACTAACAAAAGATTTAGAAGATGGCTGGAAGCGGTTGAATAGAGAGTTTCCTTTTGAGGGGTATATTCGACCAGCGCGTAAATCTGGTTATTTTGAAATGGTCCGCAGAGTTGCAAAATGGGGAGGGCGCAATGCATCTGTTTTAGATTTTGGTGCAGGTCCTTGTGACAAAACTGCGTTATTTGCTTATGTTGGTATGAAAATCACAGCTTTTGATGATTTACAAGATGCATGGCACAAATTGGATGGAAATAAGGAGAAAATTCTGGATTTTGCTAAAAGTGCCGGAATTGAATACTGTGTTCCCGGTACTGAGGGATTGTTATCAATTCCCGACAGGCAATATGATGTTTTGATGTCTCATGATGTGTTAGAACATCTTCATATGTCACCTCGTGTATTGCTGAATCAGCTTTTGCAATATGTTAAGCCTGGTGGAATTATGGCCATTACAGTGCCTAATGCTGCCAATTTGCGTAAACGAATTCATTTAATGATGGGTAAAACGAATTATAATCGTTTTCAATATTTTTATTGGTACCCTGAGCTGTGGCGTGGGCACATACGAGAATATGTTAAAAAAGATTTGCAACTGATGACTGAATTCCTGCAATTGGAATTGTTGGATTTAAGCACGTATCATCTACAGTTAGATGTGCTGCCTGGATATGCAAGGCAACCATTTGTTGCATTTTCTTCTCTTTTGCCAAGTGTGCGAGATTCATGGATGTTGATTGCTCGGAAGCCAGAAGATTGGCAACCGGCTTTCAAACCAGATGCCACACAATTTAAAGATGCGTTTGGAACCCAATATTACAATTACTCAGATGCTGATTTTGATTGGAAAGCATAGCTCTTTTAAATTTTACGAAAGGCACATATTAAATGGCATTTACTATTCGTAATAATGAAGCTGCGAGCCAATTTCTAAGTGAGATATTTGATTGGTTTGATAAAAATCAAATTCTTTATAGTATTCAAAGAAATTATCAAGGTTATCCAGAAACAATAACGGGTGATGTTGACTTTGTTGTTCCAGATGGGCAACTTTTTGCAAGTATTGATGGCATTATGAATGCTGCCCTGCAAACAGGGTGGCATTGTTATTTGCAAAATGCCTGGGAAAAAACAGCTTATCTTGGATTTTACCAAGCAGTTTACCCGGATCGTTTTACCTTAACGATTGAGCTATTTGCAGGGGCGCGATGGCATGGCATACCTTATCTTTCTTCAGAAGAGATTTTGTCTCGGCGAATGAGTTGTGGAGTAACATGGCGACCCCATCCTGTCGATCAGGCTATCATAACAGTCATACATCACTTGTTGTACAACTACCAGGTCCCACCTAAGTATCGACAAGAAGTCTTGTTGTTAATTAAAGATGATGCAGTGTTGTTTCAGAACATTTTAGCAAAATCAATTGGGCAAAAATTTGCTAATGAAATTGCAAATGATGTTGTTGAGCAAAAATGGGATGCTTTAGCTAATAGGGTGCGAACTTATCAAGTGGCTTTGTTAACAAATGCATTAAAACGTCCAATCTCATTGATTTCAACTCTTTTGGATGGATTTGCAGCTAAGAAGAAAGCTCCAAAAGGTGCATTATTGGTTGTAGAAGGGAAAGGTGGCAGATTTCAAGATGCTTTATGTGATGAGTTATTAAAACTAGCCGATAAGTGGCATATTTTCATCCCCCCAATTAGGGAAATATTTTTATATTCGGATAAAGATATGTTAGAAGGTCAAGATGAAAAAGTTTCTCGAATCCTGCGTGGAGGCGGCGTTGTCATCATAAATGGTAGGAAAAAATTTGAGAGGCGTTTTAAAGAGTTTCCTTTGCACTTGATTAGGTGTAATGAGGAGAATTGCTTTCTTGAGATGGACCATTCAAGATACCCAGAACTTAAAAATAAATGCCAGTTAGATTCTAGAGATGTCGTGCAATTAGCCTATCAAGTGTGGGATTATATCTTGGACAGTACGGTCCAAATTAACGGTATGGGAAGTGACGATAGTGAGTAAAGATTTGCGAGTTGTTTTTATTAGTGATATGCAGGGACATGATGATGAGGGGATGAAAAAAATTGCGCGAAGATTGTCTCATGTTTTGAATGAGCAAGATGGGTTTTGTGCAGAAGCGTTGTCTCCGCGTGAAGCTTTATCTAGCGCTCAATCTTTTGATATTATGCACTATGTTGGTGGGCCAACTTATCGTAGTGTGATGTATGCTGGTTGGTTTAAAAGTCGTGTAAGGCATGTAAAAACGATTTTATCGTTTACAAATCCTTTTTGGAACCAGTTTGCCGAATTTGTCGTTCGTTTGTTTCCTCCGAATTGCGTTGTCGTGCAATCGAGACAGTGGCAGGAATGGGCTGAACGGTTAAATATTTTTAGCCGATTAATGTCAATTTCTGGAGTAGATATTGATCGATTTACACCTGTATCTACTCAAAAGAAAATTGAGATCAAAACAGATTTAGGATTTCCAACCGATAAAAAGCTAGTGTTGCATGTAGGTCATTTAAAGGAAGATAGAAATGTTTTGAAATTAATTCCTTTGCAGGCCGGTCATGATATTCAGGTAGTAGTAATTGGAAGTACAACAACTGAGCAATCAAAATCTTTGATTGCTCAATTGGAAGAAGCGGGTTGTATTGTTATTAATCAATATCAACCCGCGATTGAGCAGTTTTATCAAGCGGCTGATTGCTATGTTTTCCCCACCGTAGATGCACAAGCATGTATTCAACTTCCATTGAGTGTGTATGAAGCGATGGCAACTAATTTGCCTGTGGTGACAACGCGGTTTGGTGGTTTGCCTGATATTTTGCCTTCGGGGGAAGGGCTGTATTATGGTTCTTTTGAGCATGATGGTGATATGTTGAAAATGGTTCGTTCTGCACTAACAGGTCCAATAAACACTCGCGGGCTTATTTTGATGTATGATTGGCCAAAGGTTGGGATGCAGTTGGCTGAGTTGTATCGAGAGTTGGTGAGAGGGTCGTTTGATGGATAAGAGAGGTCGTGGGTACGTTGTTGCTCTTTTTGGTCCAGATGGAAGTGGTAAGAGTACTGTGGCGGATCTTATTGAAGAAACGAGTCAAGCGAATGGTTTGACCACTGCACGATTTCATTGGCGGCCTCGAATATTCCCGGGGTTGAAGAACAGTGGCACTGTTGATACGACGCAACCTGATCAGTTTGCAACAAGATCATGGGTGTTTTCTGTGGCGATGCATTTTTATATTTTTTTTGATTTTGTATTAGGCTGGTTTTTTAGGCTGCGTTCACATTTGATTCGGGGTAATGTTGTTGTTTATGAGCGGTATTTTTATGATTTGCTTTTTCACCCTCGACGATATAAATTGGCTCGCATCCCCTGGTTGTCTAATTTTTTAGCAAAGATTGTCCCTAAACCACAATTTATTGTCCTATTGACAGGAGACCCAAATTTAATATATTTGCGAAAGCCTGAGCTGCCATTGGAAGAGATTGTGAAGCAACAGGCGTTGATGAAGAATTATTTGGGTGTTTTAGGACCTATCATTCATGTAGATACAACGACATTATCGCCTATTGAAACGACTGTTTCTATATGTGAGCAGGTTGGATTGTCGACTGACATTTTGCAAAAGAAGTTGGGATAAATTTTAAAGATGGAGTATGGGCGTTTGAATAATAGTGCTTTCAAGGGGGTATTGTTAGTTGGGTTGGATGCGGCTAAACCTAATGGTTTAAGTATGGCATTCAGGTTGGTGATTCACGGTATGGAAGAGAGGGGGATTCCTTTTCACGTTATAAATACTGAATCGAAGCGTGCATCTCGCCAGGTTGGTGCTTTTTCGTTGGGACGAGCATTGCAAGGTGTTGGTGAATTGGTGCGGTTTATTACGGCCGTTTTCAACGCCTCCTCCATCTACATAACAATTGGCCTATCTAAAGGTAGTTTTTTGCGTGATTGTTTCATGATTTGGGTTGCATCATTGCTTCGTCGTCGTGTCGTTCTTCATGTCCATAGTGGCGGATACGGGTTGTTTTATGATGAACAATCAACATGGATGAAGCAGTTGATTCGTCGCACCTTGTCCAAGGCGCAAGCGATTATTGTTTTAGGGGAATTACTTCGCGAACAATTTTCTTTTTTAACAAATGCCGATGATCTGTTAGTTGTGGTGCCAAATGCATTGCCTTTTGATCTTTTGCCAGTGGTAGATAATTCAATCCGAGACATTTATGATTCTGAGCCTGTTCGATTATTGTATTTGTCCAACCTTATTGAAGCAAAAGGGTATTTAGACTGTTTAGAAGCGTGCCATATTTTAAATCAACGAGGTATTCCGGTACACTTGTCGTTTTGTGGCGAATTTGTGCAGCATGTTTATGGCTCACAATGGAATTCAGCAGAAGAAGCTAAAGAAAATTTTTTTGAACGAATTCAAGCATATGGTCTTGAAGAGTTCGTTGATTATCATGGCGTTGTTTTAGGAGACGAAAAGCAAAAAATATTGGAACAATCTCATGTTCTGATTTTACCTACTTGGTATCCTTGGGAGGGGCAGCCCATTTCGATTATTGAAGCCTTGGCGTTTGGACTCCCTGTCATTTCGACATGTTTCCGAGGAATCCCTGAACAAATTGTTGATGGATACAATGGCTATTTAGTAGAATCCAAACAGCCTGCTCAAATTGCCGAAAAAGTTGAACATATGTGGAAGGACGCAGAGAAATATAAGCAATTTTGTTTAAACGCAAGGAAGCAATTTGAACAAAATTTCACCAGTCAAATTCATTTGGACCGTTTGATTCCAATTATTTTAGGGTCAGAATAAAAAAACGAGAGATTATCTACGTTCCAATTGATTTGAATAATATAGGTTGAGAATAGATTTATTGTGAATAAAGAATTGAAATCATTTATCAGGGGCTGGTTGCCCCGTCGTACACATAAACATCGTATCTGGAGTGGTCCGCTTCGTGGACAGTGGCTTGTAACGTCGTGGCATGATTATCCAAGTGCAATTTTGGGCAAAAATGAACGGCCGTTACTCGATTGGCTGTCTCAAAATATTAAACCAGGTGAGACCTGGCTCGATATTGGCTCTCATTATGGATATGTCGCTTTGGCAATGAGTAATCTGGTTGGTAAAATGGGTCGCGTATACGCGTTTGAACCGATGTTTCGCACGGCCGGATTTATTCAGCAAACACGTCAGCTTAACGATTTACCGCAAATGACTATTGTCCCTTTAGCAATCGCGGCTCCGAAGGAGCTTTCCATGCACAGTCTGTCAACCTCACGAGGCATGATTGATAGCACTATTGCACAAGGTGATTGGCAAGAGCCTTTTTATGCAGCGCGATTAGATTGGTTATGGTCGCAGATTTGTGGCGACAACCCGCATATTGATGGGGTAAAAATTGATGTGCAAGGTATGGAAATTGAAGCAGTTCGTGGTATGCAATCCTTATTAAAAGCACATTGCCCTAAATTGATAGTTGAAGTTCATAAAGGCGTTCACAGAGAAACATTGCTGGACTTGCTGGAAAGTTTTGGATATTCACGTCAGGCTGTTCCTGTAGAGCCTGCTGAAGGTGAAGTTGACCCTCTTTTTCTTGATGATCGAAGTTATGCTTTTCGTGCCAAAGATTCTTGAAAAAGTTGTGTTATTAAGAAGGTAGTATCTTGCGAATATTGAATCATGATCGTTCTGGGCATCCATTTCAAGTCCAATTAAGCCGCGAATTGGCACGGAGAGGGCATCAGGTGCTGCACTCTTACGCCACCTTTTTTCAAACCCCAAAAGGTTCTTTATCTAAATTGAAGGAAGACCCTGACACGTTTGATGTTGTGGGTATTGAACTCGATGAACCTTTTCAAAAATATGCTTATTTAAAGAGACGTGCGCAAGAGTTAAAATATAGTCGTCTGCTCATTGACCAAATTCAAGCGTTCTCACCGGATGTTGTGATTTTGGCTAATGTTCCGCCAGATGCACAAACGGCCGTTTACAAAGCACTCAAACACACAAACAAGAAGCTTGTTTTTTGGGTACAAGATTTATATGGTATTGCCATCAAAAAAATTCTTAACAAAAAACTCCCGCTTCTGGGGGAATTTGTTGGAGGATATTATAGTTGGCTAGAAAAAAAACTGTTGCTTCAAAGCGATGAGATTGTGTTAATTACAGAAGATTTTCATCCGCTGATGTCAGCGTGGGGTGTTTCAAAAGAGAAAACCCATGTTATCCCCAATTGGGCACCGCTAAATGAACTGCCGGTACGACCGAAAAATAATGAATGGGCGATCAATCATTCGCTCGAAGATAAATTTTGCATTTTATATTCGGGTACGTTAGGAATGAAACATAATCCGGATCTGTTGCTGCAATTGGCGAGGCATTTTCAGGACAAACCAAATATCGAAATAGTTGTTGTATCTGAAGGTTTGGGCGCTGATTGGCTGCAAGAGCAGAAACAGAGGTATAATCTTGGCAACTTGAAGCTGATGCCATTCCAGCCATTTTTACAATATCCAAATGTTCTTGGTTCTTCTGACATCCTTGTAGCCATTTTAGAACCCGATGCAGGTATCTTTTCTGTCCCATCAAAAGTGCTTTCTTACTTGTGTTCAGAACGGCCGTTGTTATTAGCGGTGCCTTTGGAAAACTTGGCTGCAAGAATTGTTACACAACATAAAGCAGGTGTTGTTGTTGATCCTTTAGATATCGAAGGATTTGTTGCAGCAGCAAATGACATGATTGATAATCATGTTCTCAGTCGTGAGTTTGCAAAAAATGGGCGTTCTTATGCTGAAAAAATGTTCAATATTGAAATGATTGGACGACAATTTGAAAAGATAATTTTGACTATGTTGCACTGAGATAGAAGAAACCTTTTTTCCACAGTTCAAAAAGAGGTTTCAACTTTCATTTTCGCTTGCAATTTGCCTTAGGAAGAGTTTGATATGAGGAGGTATTGATGCTACATCGATTTAGCGTGAATTTCACGATTTTTTCGATCCTGTTAGATATGGGGACTTCATTTTTAGCCTTTTTGGGTGCATTTCACTTACGCCCGCTATTAATTGGTTTGCCAGGGTTAGTGCCGGTAACTGTTCTGGACCTGCAACAAAATTCTCCATCCTTTCTTTATTTAGTTTTTCCGATTCTTTGGGTTTTTACCTTTTTAGTTGCTTCCGTATACGATCCAAAACGCATTTACAAAGCAGTTGATGAACTACAAACTGTTGTTGTTGCATCTGGAATTGCTTCTTTAATTCTGGCAGGGATTTTATATCTTTTCTTTCGCGAATTTTCACGATGGTTATTTGCCACTTATATTGTAATTAATCTTTTTTCTTTGCTTAGCTGGCGGATATTGGTTCGGATAATTTATAGAGCCTATCGCCTTCCTTCGAAAATTCGGCATGTGCTCGTTATTGGAGCAGGAGATGTTGGATGTCGTATCGGAAACATGATTGAATCTAACCAATGGTCTGGATTACGATTGGTTGGATATTTGGATGATAATCCTCAAAAGCGCGGAAATAGCTTGCCAATATTAGGCGATTTGAAGGAAGTACGGGAGGTTGTTAAATCTCACCAGGTGGATGACGTTGTAATTGCACTGCCTCAAAGAGCGTATGGGAAAGTAAATCAATTAGCACTTACATTACATGATTTGCCTGTAAATGTTCGTGTTGTGCCAGATTATTTTAGTTTAGCCTTATATCGCGCTTCTGTTGAAGATTTTGGTGGCGTACCGATGATCAACTTACGCGATCCGGCTTTAAATGAAGTGCAGCGATTGGTGAAGCGACTGTTTGATCTGGTATTGGGAAGTATTCTCATGATTTTTGCACTTCCTATCATCATTGTGATGGCCATTTTGATTCGTTTTGATTCTTCTGGCCCGGTTGTTTTTCGACAGCCACGCGTTGGTGAAAACGGCCGTGTTTTCTACATGTTTAAATTTCGAACTATGATCAATGGTGCAGATGCAATACAAGAGAATTTCAACAAATTAAATGAAAGTGGGCAAATTATTTTCAAAAAGCGTGACGACCCTCGTATTACAAAGGTTGGACGAACGTTACGACGTACCAGCTTAGATGAGTTACCCCAATTGTTTAATGTATTAAAAGGTGAAATGAGCCTGGTTGGTCCACGTCCTGAACTGCCGTGGATGGTGAATCATTATGAACCATGGCAGCATAAACGGTTTGCTGTGCCGCAAGGAATGACGGGATGGTGGCAGGTAAACGGCCGTTCTGACAAACCGATGCACCTTTTCACTGATGATGACATCTTCTATGTGCAAAATTACTCCATCTGGATGGACCTCTACATTTTGTTAAAAACCCCGTGGGTTGTGTTTAGGGGCAAAGGTGCATACTGACCAGATAGTGCCTCATCGAACATTTTGGCTGGAAACGGCCGTTCTTGTGCTCATAACCCCCTTTCTATTGTTCCCAGAAGTCTCGACAGTGGGAACATTTTTTTCGTTACTATTTTTAGCTTTCTTGTGGCTGTATCCAAAGTCAACAGCTTCTCGGCTGATTTTGCCTCAGACTCCCATTAATATTGCCATTTTGATGTTTTTGCTGATGCTGGGTGTCAGCATTTTAGTGACTGCTGATATTGAATTAACCTTACCTAAAGCCACAGGACTATTGCTGGGCATAACTGTTTGGCGGTACATATCGCTTTTTTGTACCAATCAAAGAATGCTATGGCTGCTCATATGTGGGTTTGTTGTTGTGGGTTTGGGGTTCACAATTTTAGGCGTGTTAAATGCGAATTGGTTGGCAAAAATCCCTGTGCTAGAAGAAATTGCCAGTCAATTGCCAGGAGCCTCCTTTCTATTACCAGAAAGCGCTGCTAATGGTGTCCATACCAATCAAATTGCAAGTATTATTTTGATTTGGCTGCCATTGTTGATTTCACTGTTGCTTGGTTGGCAGCAGCTTGAAAAACCTGTTTGGATACGGCTTGTGGTACTGGTTCTTTTTGTGATAGGAGCTGTCTTGTTGCTGCTGACTCAATCGCGTAGTGGCTATATTGGCATGGCTGGTACACTATTTGTTCTCTTGTTTTTATGGCGGCAGCAGTTACCTGTCTCAGCAGTGTTTAGAAAATGGATAACGGCCGTTATCCTCCTCATGATGTTTGTTGGTATTGGCGGGCTTATGTGGCTCGGCCCAGAACGCATTGCGCTTATTTGGCAAGACCCTAATCAAGAATCTGTGGTTGGGAATCTGTCTACCATTGGATTTCGGCAGGAGGTGTGGCAGTGGGGTGTGGCGGCGGCTGGAGATTTCCCATTTACCGGCACTGGTTTAGGCACATTCCGTCAGGTGGCGCGGCGACTTTACCCCTTAAATGTTACACCTAGTTACGATATTGCCCACGCACACAACATCTTTTTACAAACAGCACTTGATTTGGGCATCCCCGGACTGATTGCATACGGGGCGATATTGCTGATCGTAGGCTGGCTGGGATGGGAAGTTGGGAAAAAGGATGTGACTTTACGGCCGTTTTCCCTCGGTATTCTATCCGGCATCATTGCCTTGCATCTGTTTGGTATGACAGATGCACTCGCTCTAGGGGCAAAACCAGGTTTGTTGTTTTGGATGGGATTGGGATTAATGACGGCTATGTATCGTATTGTCACACATTGATTTTTTCCACATTTGCAAAATGTTGTGGGTGTGCTACCCTTTTTGACATTATTGTTCCTTAAGTGAGCCTTATTCCATCCCAATTAATTCTAAAAGCTCACTAAAAATAGTTCAAGTTGGAGAGATAATATGGGTATTCAATTTGCGTCTGATGCATGGGCCAAAGCACTCATGCAAGAGCTAAATAACAGTGCGGCATATGCCAATGCTGCCAAAAAATGGGAAGGCGATTTTTATTTCATCATCAACAAAGGGGATGGCATGCCTGAAGATGC
>QQUD01001046.1 GCA_008501785.1 Chloroflexota bacterium | reverse complement strand
GCGCCTTCCCCAAAACCAAACAAACAAACTTCAGCTATTACAAACCGGCATGAGTGAGCTTGAATTGTGGCTGAAGGATTTGATTCGAAATGGATTGGCTGATTTACCTGAAAGGCCCAAAAAATATTGGACAGCCATGGCAGACCGCCTCGTTGATGCCGAAGCACCGATCATTGCCCACACACTGCACACATTATCAAAAGTACCTGTCAAACAAAAAGATTGGCCTGAGCTTTATTTACGCCAGCTTGGACAACTTTATCTTTTTGTGCAAGGGTTTAACCATTGGGATATTCTATCACCAGAAACTCAGGCAGACTTAAAAACGGCCGTTGGCTGGTTGCCCACACAATGCGGAAATTTAGAAATCAACGACACCTGGCTGGTATTGGGTCGTACACAAGAAGTGTATGGTCGCCATCGCAGGTTGCTCACCTGGCTTTGGGGGATATCCAGCCAGCGCCCAGCAGCGTTCATACAGGCCATCAAATCCGGCAAGGCAACTTCTAACCACTACACTACAGGCACATGTTTAAACGGCCCTATTCAATTTTTTGCAGGAAATTGGCCCATATTTGGTTTCCAATCTGCTCCACCCACAATCACCAAAAATCAAGATTCAGTAGATTTTGGATTTGATTTTATTGATAATGCTGTTAATGACTACACGCAAGTAAAAGCAACTGTTCCCTGGCTGCCATTTTTTCCCATGTTGCTAAAGCAGGTCAAACCAATACGCAACGATGGTGTGTGGCTGTTGGTTGATGAAGCAGGGACTATATTGCCTGTTGTGGCTCCTTTTTCATTTGGCTGGCATTTGGCGGGGTTCAGTAACGGCCGTAACCTCACCCTCTTCGGCATCTGGGACGGCACAGCATTCGACCCAATTTCCGTTGAAACAGACCAGGGCTGGCTAGATTTACGCATTTTACGAGGTGTACGATGAACCCAATTTGGCAGCCATTTGTTAAAACAGCCCTGATCGGCACCCAACGCGAAGCATTACCCAAACTGCCATCCGCGTCCCCATTAACCGAACTCCTCAATCAAATTGATACAGCAGAACCAGAAGCTGCTCTCCTCAGCATCGCGGGCGTCATGACCATGCATGAACAAGCTGGACAAATCCCAGCACGAATGACGCCTCCCAAAAGTATTCCTGCGCAAAATTCGGAGAGACCTGAACCACCCATCTACATTATTCGACGCCTCAGCAAGCTGTTTGACGGGCAATATGCTGGCGTTCTATCAGAGTTTTTGCAAGCATTGGGCAAGGCAGGTTTTCGGGTCCCTACTACCTTCTTGCCAAATTTATTAGACAAAGGAAGCAAGATGATTACCCTACGGCCTGTGCTGCTCCCCGTACTCGGCCAACGTGGGCATCAACTTGCCGCCATAAATCACAAATGGGCATATGGCATTCGTGAAATGGCAACCTGCCAAACAGTCGTCACCCAATGGCACCAAACAGAATCAGGCAAACGCTACGCACTGCTGCGCCAACTACGTGAAATTGCGCCAGACAAAGGTCGGCAAACTTTAGAAACAACCTGGCACAGCGAACCGAACATGGTCCGCAGCCAGCTTATTAAATTGCTCAACATTAATATCAGCATGGCCGATGAGCCGTTTTTAGAACGCGCCCTTGATGATCGCAATCATTTAGTGCGCCTCAAAGCTGCCGAACTATTAACCCACCTCACCGAATCACGGCTGTGTCGGCGCATGAGTGGGCACACCCGGGGGGTGCTCAACTGGACGCCCAATCAGCGCACAAAAATCACCATTCGTTTTCCCAAGCTCATTTCCAACACAATGGTGCGTGACGGCATTTTGAAACAGTCAAAAATGGACAAAGTGCGACTGCGCACACGCCAACTCATTCAAATGGTCAACGGTGTCCCGCTAGCACACTGGTCGGAACTGTGGCAACTGTCCCCAGACGAAATCATTCAGGCATTGCCCAGCACATCGTGGCAGCGCACACTGACCACCGCCTTTACGACCGCAGCACATCGTCAAAAAAACATCATCTGGGCCAATGCCATTTTGGAACACGTTGGCATTCGTGACCAAACGGCCCGCTTGGTGTCCATATTGCCAGAAGCAGATTGCCGTCACCTTGTCGAAAAAATAAGCAAACAGCTTCAATTTATACCGTCAATGGAAAAAGGCGGTCCGGCTCGACTGATTTTAAGTCACTGGCATCAAAAATGGGATGATGAGTTGGCAAGTTATTGGATAAGGTGCTTTGCACACCACATGACTCAAAATAACGAAGGAAATAAATTCGACCCATCCATCAACATTGTGACCCGCAAATTTGCAAAATTGTGTCCGTACTCGCTAGTAAGTGAAGTTGTGGAACAGTTTACTTCTGACCAGATACATTTGACCTGGCGCAAAACGGCCGTTGATATGGTTGATATGATTTCGTTTCGGCATGACATGATTGCTGAAATTCAGAATGCTGCTCAAAAATCACCCTCATCCCCAAAATGATTTTCGAGTCTGCCAGATCAAACATGTTTTCAGAACTTAGGCGTCGAATTTATTCGATGTCGACTAGGAATTATTCATGGAACAAATTTTACGCGCTCACGCAGAGCAACAATATGCCGAAGAGCTGTTTGAATTAGAACAGGCCGACACCCGGCATCGTCCCCCCAATTGGCGACTTTCCCCGTGGGCGGTAGCAACCTATATTTTAGGTGGCACACTCGACAATGGCTTTGAGATTACACCGAAATATATTGGAAACGGCCGTCTTATCGAAATCGCCATTGCCACCCTCACCACCGACCGGGCACTGCTGTTAATGGGCATCCCCGGCACCGGCAAAACGTGGGTATCCGAGCATTTGGCGGCTGCCATTTCAGGTGATTCCACGCTGCTTGTGCAAGGCACCGCAGGCACCAGCGAAGAAGCCATCCGCTACGGCTGGAATTATGCCAGCCTGATTGCCAAAGGCCCCACAGACGAAGCACTCGTCCCCAGCCCGGTGATGCTCGCTATGCAAAAAGGGCAAATCACTCGTGTCGAAGAACTAACACGCATTCCCGCCGACGTGCAAGACGCACTCATCACCATTTTGTCCGAAAAGCTGCTGCCCATCCCCGAACTCAACCATGAAGTGCAGGCAACGATGGGCTTCAACGTCATCGCCACCGCCAACGACCGTGACAAAGGCGTCAACGACCTTTCCAGCGCACTGAAACGCCGTTTCAATACAGTCGTGTTGCCACTACCCGCCTCTGCTGATGAAGAAGTGGCAATCGTGAAAAAGCGTGTGCATGAATTAGGGCAAGCACTAGAACTGCCTGCCGAAGCGCCTGCTATTAGCGAAATCAGGCGCATTGTCACGATTTTTAGAGAACTAAGGCAGGGGCAGACAGAAGACGGCCGTTCCAAACTCAAATCACCCAGCAGCACCCTCAGCACCGCCGAAGCCATTTCCGTGATGAACAGTGGGCTAGCATTGGCGGCTCATTTTGGTGACGGCATTTTACGCGCCAACGATTTAGCCGCTGGTGTCACCGGAGCCATCATCAAAGACCCAATTCACGACACCGTCATCTGGCGCGAATATCTGGAAACAGTCGTGCGCGAACGTGACGAATGGGATGATTTGTACGAAGCATGTCACGCATTGATATAAACAGTTCTCAGAAATCCGATTTTTACATCGATTACCAGCAATCCCAAATTGGGCTATTTGGCATTCGCCATCATGGGCCAGGGTCTGCGACAGGGTTGCTCAACGCACTCGAATCCTTTCAGCCTGACATCATTTTGATTGAAGGCCCAGCCGATGCAAATGAGATGCTGCACTGGCTGTCACACCCTGGTTTGCACCCACCAGTCGCACTCCTCATTTATCGCCCCGATGCACCCAACAAATCGGCCACCTTTCCCTTCGCCCACTTCTCGCCAGAATTTCAGGCGCTGCAATTTGGCTTTAAACACAACATTCCGGCTCAATTTTTTGACCTGCCACAAACCAACATGATGGCATTCGGTCATCCACCCCAAATGCCTGATGGCAAACTATTCCAAACATTAGCAAAAGCAGCGGGACATCGCGGCTACGAGCAGTGGTGGAATTTGGTGATTGAACAACGGCAAGACAGCACTGACATGTTTGCCGCAATTTTGGAATTAATGCAATCGCTGCGCCTTGAGGCAGCCAAACAGCCCGTCAATTATGATGATAACCCATCGGCGCGGGTGGCTGAACAGCGTGAAGCGTTTATGCGACAGTCGATAAGAACGGCCGTTTCCACCAACAAAAAACGCATCGCCGTGGTCTGTGGCGCATGGCACACCCCCGCACTCATCCACTTTGAAAACGGCACAGCCGACCAGCAAATATTAGCAAACATGCCCACCACCGAAATCGATCTGGCCTGGATACCCTGGACATACAGCCGGTTAGGAACATTTAGCGGGTACGGTGCAGGTATTCCCTCTCCGGGCTGGTACCAGCACTTATGGGAAATGAATCAGCAGCACGCGACTCCCACCGAAAGCAGCGTACACTGGTTGACAAAAGTATCAAACCTACTGCGAGCCGAAGATATCGACACTTCATCAGCGCATATCATCGAAACCGTGCGCCTTGCCGACGCATTAGCCGCCATGCGAGACCTGCCGTTTCCTGGATTACCGGAGCTGAATGAAGCAATATTAACGGTGATTTGCAGCGGAAACGATGCGCCGATGCGGCTCATTCACAGCAAACTGACCGTTGGCGAACGCATGGGCATTGTGCCACCCGATACACCGATGGTTCCTTTGCACCGCGCTT
>QQUD01000730.1 GCA_008501785.1 Chloroflexota bacterium | reverse complement strand
GGTTTTGTCACGATTGACTGTTACTAATCGACTTCCATCTGGATTAAATGCCATGTCAATGACAGACGAGCCGCTATTCAGAACAGAAATGCGTGCGCCGGTTTCTGCATTCCATAAAATGACAAAACCTTCTTCGCCGCCGGTTGCCAGCAGATTGCCATCTGGGCTAAAAGTGACACTGTTAACGGCCCGTGTATGATCATCCAGCGAAAATAATTCTTGACCCGTGGTTGCGTCCCACACTTTGGCAGTTTGGTCTCGTGCCGCAGTGGCAACCTGTGAGCCGTCAATGCTAAATGCAATCGAGGTTAATTGGTCGGTATGACCAGATAATGAAAATCGTATTTGAGATGCCAATAATGATTGATAAAGTGCATCCTGAGTGCTAGCTGGTGTGTCTTCATTGGCCGTGAGCGTAATGTTGGCAGCTTCGAGGGCAAGCAGTAAGGCCAACTGCGGGTCACTGGTTAATTGGCTCAATGCAGCAGATGCAAGTTCGCGAGAAATGGCGATGCGTGATTGTGTTTCAGCATCTTGACGCGCCACCTCGGCATCATCAACAGCAATCGCAAGTTCTTCAGCACTGTAAACGGCCGTTGCTTCAGCGGCAACAGCGACATTGGCACTTTCACGAGCCGCTTCCGCTTCATCGGCCGCAATGCGTTCGGCCGTTGCCAGCAAAAGTGCATTTGCATCACTGGTGGCGCGTGCATCTTCAGCAACGAGTCGTGCATCTTCAGCGGCATGTTCGTTGGCAACGGCCGTTGCTGCACTGTCTTCTGCAGCACCTCTACTCTCAACGGCTGAAAACGCGGCAAACAAGGCAATGAGCATAAAAATGACAAGTGCCCCTGCCAACCAAGTTAGACGACGGGCATACCGGGAACTAACTTCTGCACGACGCGCATTTTCTTCGGCACGCTCATGTTCGATTCGTTCTTGCTCTTTAATGCGACGTTGTTCTTCCTGCGCTTCTAATCGCCTAGCTCTTTCTCGATTTTGGGCGTTAATGCTCTTTTGAATAAAGGTTAATTCGGCCTGACTTAGATGGTCGCGCCTTTCAGCCATCCAGCTTTCAGCTTCTGTGAGGGGTAAACCACGCAGCAGCCCCCCTTCATCATGTTCTGTGACAGACCACTGCTCTAATGAACTTCGCAGCCGTTCTTGCCATGCACGAAACGTGCGGTCCTCATCCATCCAATCGCGCAACCGACCCCACCCACGAATGAGCGCTTCATGCACAACTTCGACGGTTTCTTCTCCGTGTGCATTTTGATTGGTAACAACCAAACGCGCATCTGCCAATTGGCGCACAAGTTTCCAGTTTGCAGGTCCTAGTTCCTCCCGCGTTGCCAATCGGCGCGTATCTTCTGTGCCAGAGCCAGGACGCACCATTTGAATGAAAATTTGTCGTGCCCTGTTTTTTTCTGCTTGAGACATAACCGAATAGATGGAATCTGCATACCGGGCCAGGGCACCTTCTACTGCGCCAATTTTTTCATAGGCGGTGTGTGATAATTGTTCGCTCTCTCGATTATCCCAAAGTGACGTGAGAGCAAATTCTAGTAAGGGTAGGTTGCCGGGTTCATCACCCACGTCATCTAAAATGCGGGCAACCAATCCGGTTTCAAACCCGAACCCCTGGCGGCGAGCTGGGCTGGCGATGGCACTTTGTAATTCACGTCGATTCATAGGGCCAAGTTTGACATCTGCACCCTGAAGCGCATCTGCAAAGGGACGATAGCGGAGTGCTTGACCGAGAAAATCTGTGCGCAGCGTGATGGCTAAGGTGAATGTTGACTCTAGCCAAAATCGCTGCACGTCAACCAGATCGAGTAGTTCGTCGAGAAATTGTTGGCGCAGCTGTTTGTTGGTGCAGAGTGTGTAAATTTCTTCGAATTGGTCAACAATCAGCAAAAAGCGCTGTTGTCCCACAACTGTTTCTGCTTTTTTCTGAATGATTTGGTTGACGACTTCAGGAAAGTGGACGTGTTCTTGACGCAGTGCATGAGCCAACTCACCGGTGCGGGTTAGCTGTTGGGTGCGCCCGATGTCTGGTTCGAGCTGCCCCACACAGGCGGCCGCTAATGATTGAAATGGGTCGCTGCCGGGACGCATAATGGCGATAGACCAATTGGGTTGTTGTCGCAGGTGTGGCAATAATCCGGCAATGACGACTGATGATTTACCGCTGCCGGATGGCCCAATGACGGCCACCATTGATTGTTGCTGGACAGCATCGATTAATTGTTCGGTAAATGTTTCGCGCCCAAAGAAGTAAGGTGCATCTTCTTCGCCGAATGCAAAGAGTCCACGATAGGGGCTGGTGGAAACGGCCGTTTCCTCATTCGCCATTACTGGTGTAATCGGGCTGGCCGCATCGGTTGCTGCTTTTGGTAAAGCAATTGTTTTAACAGGAGGTGGCTTAAGCAAAATGTCAGAGGAAACATGACATGCGATTTGCAGTGCTTTTGCAAATGCATGTGCAGTTGGATAACGATTTTCGGGTTGTTTTGCCAATGCTTTTTGCAAAACTTCTTCAATCTCAAGCGGAATGCCTTGTTTGAAGGTGGAGAGTGGCGGGGGAGGTAGTTCAATTTGCTGCTTAATCAAACCGAGTGGCGTATCAGATTCAAATGGAGGTTGACCGGTGAGGAGTTCAAATAAAATAATGCCTAATGAATAGATGTCGCTGCGACTACTCCCTCGTTCACCACGGCCTTGCTCTGGGGACATATAGGCAGGCGTCCCGGCCATAAATCCTGTGCTGGTATTGTAAGTAGCACCAATCATACGGACGATGCCAAAGTCGGTCAGAATGATGGGTCCATCGGCCGTAAACATGATATTTGCTGGTTTAATGTCGCGGTGAACCATATTGCGTGCATGGGCATAATCAATTGCGCTCGCGAGACTGCTTATGATTTGGGTTGCTTCTGTGAGTGTAAAGGGGGTGTTGGTAATGGCACGAGTGTCTAATTCTTCTTTCAGCGTAGGACCATCAATGTACTCCATGACCATATAATAAATTTGGTCTTGTTCAATATCAAAATCATGTACTTTGACGATATGAGTTTGCCGCAAGCGGGCAACTGCGGCAGCTTCTTGTTTAAAGCGTCCTACAAATTCTTCTTCTTCGGACAGGTAGCTGTGCATGACTTTGAGGGCCACGTACCTATCCAGGTTTGATTGATATGCTTTGTAGACACGGGCCATTCCACCTGTGCCAATGTGTCCGAAGAGTCTATATTTTCCGAGCGACTGACCAACTAATTCTTCCACAATATAAAACCTTTACTGGAAACGACAGTCCAATACGAGGTATAAAAAAACGTTTTTTAGTTTATTACAATACAGTTTGAGATTGATTTTTTGCCTAACTTTTTTGATGAATGGCTAGGAATAGGTTAACAATACTGGTAATTGGAACCATACATCATTCAGTATAGTAAACAATGATTTGTTACGTGACAAGTATTTGTATAATCGGAACGGTGTTTTTTTTGAGCTAATAAGGAGAATGATATGAAGTTGACAGTTTCATTGGGTCAAATGAATGTGCATTTAGGTAAACCAGCAGAAAATTTGGAAACGGTGCGCAAGATGACGGCCGTTTCCGCCCAAAATAACGCTGATCTTGTTGTCTTTCCTGAGCTGTGGTCAACGGGTTATGATTTAGAGAATGCGGCGCAATACGCCACCCCGATTGACCAAGGCATGTTTCAACAAATTGCCGAATTGGCCCGGAAGCACAATGTTCACATGCTTGGGTCGAACATGTCGTTGATGGGTGAGGGGTTGTTTGGCAATACGGCCGTTTTCTTCAACAATCACGGCCAATCATTGGGCGATTACAGCAAAGTTCACCTCTTTCGGTTGATGAACGAGGAGCAGTTTCTAGCTCCTGGGAAACATGGCACAGTTGTCGATACGCCGTGGGGAAAAGCTGGCATCGCGATTTGTTACGATTTGCGCTTCCCTGAACTGTTTCGTCGATATGCTCTGGCTGGGGCCAAAATTGTGTTCATCCCCGCTGAATGGCCGCATCCACGACTGATGCATTGGCAAACGCTGTTAAAGGCACGTGCTATTGAAAATCAAATGTATATTGTGGCCTGTAATCGGGTGGGGCGTTCTAAAGAGACTGATTTCTTTGGCCATTCGTGTGTGATTGATCCGTGGGGTGAGGTGTTGGTGGAAGGGGGTGAGGAGGAAGGGGTGTTAACGGCCGTTATCGACACAGCCCTGGTTGATGAAGTCCGCACTCGCATTCCTGTGTTTGAAGACCGGCGACCTGCGGTATATTGATTCAATTTCATTCAGCCACAAATCCAGATGACATTTAAGTGATATTTGGATCAGGGAGCTGCTGTCGCCGTTGCTGATAGTGTAAGAATAGGGGTAGCCGTGGGATGTTTAACCAAAAGTTGTGGATTGGTTAATAAAAAGAAAACGGCGTATCCTCCAAGGTGCTAAACTCAAAGTCCGGAGGTTTGGCGATCCATGCTGGAATGACGCTCACTCTGGCTGGGTTCCTGTCCTTACAAGTTCTTCTTTGGTCTTCGACTATTTTTCTTATCCGGGTAGGGAGAAGGTGGTATAGCAGTGTTAAAAAGAATGTGAACGCCTGTAGGCTGCTAGCTTTGGAAAAGAAAAGCGACGCCCCTCAATAGCTTCCAAAAAGTACGTCGTGACATCTTTGAAAGAGTGACATTCATTGTATTTTTCCCGAACCCATTGTTTCCCTTGTAACCAAATATCCTCAATCGGGTTTTGTTCAGGAGCATGTGGGGCTAATAAAATGCAAGTGA
>QQUD01000374.1 GCA_008501785.1 Chloroflexota bacterium | reverse complement strand
ATCACTGGAGTCGTGACAGCAGGTGTTTGCACAGGCAAAACCAACGACAGCGTTCCGGGTGGCACACCATCGGGGGCCACATAATCAACCGTTTCTTGCTCATATTCAGCCATTTTGATTTCAGATGCATCATGTAAAAATTGAGCATATGCCACCTTTCCCGCCATATCGGGCAGATGCACATGCCCAAACGGCCAGGATAGCAGATGAACGTACAGGCGATTGCCTCGCTGGGTGTAACGGCAGCCGGTGGGGACTGTGTATTTGCTGGCACTGCAACCGTAAATGGAACGGCCGTTAACTCGCATCCACGCCCCAATATCATTTAGCCTTTCTATGGCGCGTGGCTCAAACTCACCCCGCCCATTTGGTCCCACATTCAGCAGCAAATTCCCATTCTTCGACACCGAATCAACCAGCATCTGTATCAGCATCTCGCTCGACTTCCAATTCAAATTATCACGATCATAGCCCCAACTGCCATTCAGCGTTTGACAAGCTTCCCATAGTACAGGCTCGCCATTCACCGTCATCGGCGACAGCGGTTGATACTGCTCCGGCGTTACAAAATCACCCGGCACATCGAGCCGGTTGTTAAACAAAATTCCTGGTTGCAATTCACGCACCATTGCCATCAATTCTTCCGAGCGCCAATCATCTTTCCCTTTACCCGCAGCCCAATCCCACGAGCGAACCGGGTACGAAAAATCGAACCACATGATGTCAATCTTGCCGTAGCCAGTCAGCAATTCGCGCACTTGCCCATGCAAATAATCCTGATATTTGCGAATGTCGCGCCCCTTTTCCTGCTCACGAAACGCCAAATCATCTCGCATCGGATGATGTCCATCCAGCGGAAACTCAGGATGATGCCAATCGATCAACGAATGGTAAAAGCCAATTTTCAGCCCCGCGTCTCGAAATGCTTGCACAAACGGAGCCAACAAATCTTTGCCATATGGCGTATTGATTGCCTTAAAATCAGTCAGCGCCGAATCCCACAGGCAAAAACCATCATGATGTTTTGTCGTTAGCACCACATATTTCATCCCTGCATCACGCGCCCGCTGCGCCCACTGCACAGGGTCATACAAATCTGGGTCAAAATAGTCAAAATATTTTTGATAATCTTCAGCCGCTATGCGCTCATAATTTTGAATCCACTCATGCCGCGCAGCAAGCGAATAAATCCCCCAATGAATGAACATGCCAAATCGGCTTTCAGTAAACCATGCACTGTTTGGTGTCGTCATGTTTTCTAATAATCCTTTACCAAGTCAACCAACGCTTCGACGCGTGGAGGGCTGACCTGGAAGACAGCATATTCTGAGACAGAATCATCATCACCCATAGCAACTCGTGGATTTTCATACATCATGCGACCGCGCACAAACGCTTTAACGCTGGAGCTGACGTGGATTTCGCGCACGCCCGTTTCTTCGATCAGCGCAATCGCATTATTGTGATTAACGCCACTACCAGCCATGATTGCTATCCGATCCCCAGCACGTTCTTGCAGTTGGCGAATGATTTCCGCACCTTCTGGCGCTCTCTGTTCAAGCCCTGATGTCAACAATCTGTCAACGCCAAGTTCAAGTAAATCGTCTATTGCTTCAATAGGATCTCGTGTCATGTCAAATGCACGATGGCAGGTGACGGATAACGGCCGTGCCAATTCAATCAATTCTCGACACCGTTCTTTATCGACGGTGCCATTCGGGTTCAAAATACCCAGCACAATACCATTGACGCCAACTTCCTTTGCCACCGCAATATCTTTTTTCATCATCTCAAACTCGGCAGCCGAATAACAAAAATCACCGCCGCGTGGACGAATCATCACATTGACATCAATTGATAAATTTTCGCGTACCAGCGCCATCATGCCCAGGCTCGGTGTTGTGCCACCGTCTGCCAGATTTTCACACAGTTCAACCCGGTTTGCGCCGCCAGCCTGCGCAGCCAAGGCTGATTCAATGCCCGTTATGCAAATTTCAACCGTTATCAATTTAGCACCTCTTTTTTTCGACGTTTATACGCGCCAATGGTGGTGACAAAGCCCCCCACAAGCTTAATAAATGAACCAATGTCAATAAATAAACGGCCATTTCTAGAAAAACAATCCGCCCCAATCCGCCGCAAACGCAGCCCCCACATGGCAAACGTCATCATTTTAAAGTTGCGCTGATACAGCGGGTCTTCAATGTGTACCGTCCCCCACGCTTGCACAGCCTCATAAGCAGCCTGGGTTTGCTGCCATAACTTTTTTGCTTGTGGATCGATGGGGTTTTTCTTGATAGCTGCATAAAGCGCAAGTCGATACGTCGCAAATTGCAGCCATTTTTGTATCAGCTCAAATCCTTTCGCTTCAGCCTGCAAGCGCGGGCTGCTGGCTTTTATTTGTGCTGCGGTTAAGTGATGATTGGCCTCATCTATCCAGCCCAAAAGCTGTGTCTGCTGCGCCGCTCGTCCCACAAGCGTCTCAACAGATGCATTCACTGGGTCTTCCATGTCGGCCAAGGGTTTTTTGACAAGTTTGCGCGGGTTACGTGTCAATTCAATGCCTTGTTCCCGCTGATCGGGCGTTTGGTGCAAAACGGCCGTAAACGCCCGCTCCAACACATCATAATACCCCACCATCTCGTCCGCCGCCTCACCAAATGCAGCCCGACAAAAACGAGCCACCAGTCGCTCCACATCTTGCTCCGGCTGCCATGTCAACTGCCCAAACAGCCAGTTGATGAGTTGAGCTGTGACCCAGGGTCGCGTGCCTGTCATCAATGTTTGCATGGTATGCACACCCAAATCACGATACACGAGCAAATCTTGCTGCAACACATGCGACAAAACAGGCAAAACCGATTTAAACAAAATCGCATCGCTATAATATTCAAACACACGCACAGCCCCTGCCCCTTTGAAATATTCGATTTGGGCAGCAAAAGTGTCGTTGTAATAAGGTGTGTTAACGGGGCAAGTGGCATCTTTGAGAGAACGGCCGTAATTGCGCGTACGTGGTGCCCATAACAAACACACATTTGGACGCGGCTTGATTTGAGTCGGCACCATTTCTGTATCCAAATAGGCAATAAAGGAGATTTCAGCCGCTGGGTTCAGTTCTGCTAACACATCAGCAATGGCATTGGTTGCCAGTAAAAGCTGGTCGGATGTGCTGTAGCCAGCACACTGAGAGCAACTGCACCAACCACCGCCAGGAATATCGTCTGCCCAGACGTGGTAAACATCATACCCTGCCCGCTCAGCAAAATATTGACGAGCGTTCTCGCGCACAATTTGCATCCCTTCAGCACTGCTTGGGCAAAAGTTGTACTGCTTGACGCGACGGCCGTTTTCCTCTCGAAACGCATCTGGCATTTGCTTAAACAGCTTGCGCGGCAGCAGCGAAGGCAGCCCGTGACCGCCATACTCAATGGTCATCCCACGCGCCTGCATCAGGCGCACGGCATCTTCTCGCAGGCCCACCCACTGCCACTCCGGCACAGAGCCACCGCCAAAATCGTCGGGTGCCATGTGCAGAAAGATGTTGTTGTAATGGTTCCGCGCCGCCCACACAATCCACTCATTCACATCTTTCATAAAGGCGTGATGTCCAATAATCAGCGAACGACCCGGAAAGGCTGGATCATCGGCAAACGCTGCGGGAATTTCAAACTGCTGTCCAGTCGGAATTTGTGTCCACAAGTCACCGGGAGCTAACCAGGCACAGCCCAACTGCGCTAAAAATTGGTAAACTCCGGCCAACAGCCCACGGCTGCTCTGACTTTGAATTGTTATCTGGTCAGCAGCAACCTGCCAGGAAAACGCTTCGCAATCAGGGTCGGTATTGAGATTGTTTAAATAGATAAACGGCCGTTCCTCATCCACCACATCCACAATCGGAAATGCGTGACCGCAAATCTGTGCCAATGTTTGCTGAAGCTCAGAAACGGCCGTATGCACCACCCCATCCATCTCACCCGAACTAGACAACTGCCACGCCCGATTTAAATCAATAGAAACAGTGCCATTCATAATTAAATCCTTCACTTAGGGAAATTGCATGTTAAATTATTCACGATCTTCGCCAAGGCGTAAACGCCCTGGCTACGAGATAGAAGCCCTTTCAGGGCTAGGAATCCGAGACCCAGCGGGCCTTCCACCTCGTAGCCGGGGGCTTATGAACCTGAAGAAAATAATATGGTAATCGCCATTTGCGACACGTCAGGTTCATTCAGGCGATTCAGCAACTTGGTTTATTACCACTTTAATTTTTGAATCGACATCAGCCCTCGGCGGAATGGGCATGCACGATTATCCTAACCCAGCACCATCCCCATTCGCACGCTTACGAAATTTATCCATATCAACGATAGTTCCATTCAGCCGCGATTCTTCTGCCGCAAAAGCCATCAAATGGCTTTCCAACGATTCGCGTGCATTCGTCAGTGCTTTTTCTTCGCCGCGTACAGTCGCCACAAAGCTGCGCATAATGCCATCATCACCGCCACCATGACCGCTGGTTGCTGTCGGAATTTCAACTTCGCGTTTGTACCCTGTATAGTGATCATGAATTTCGAGCGCTTCCCCAGCAAAGGTGAAAGTACCGCGCAGTGTAGCTCGTGTGCCGTCGTAACGCATGGTGCGCCCTTCGAGATGAGAATGGCCGTGCATGATCATAACGGCCGTTATCCCATTCGGCAGCTGCATGTTCACCGTTTGATTGTCAACCACATCGTTATCACACTGATACACGCAGCGGCCATAGGGTCCAGTTTGCAACGCCTTGAGCCGTCCTTCCTCTGTTGTCTCCGTG
>QQUD01001107.1 GCA_008501785.1 Chloroflexota bacterium | reverse complement strand
AACAACAGTGGACACACTATCCCATACATCACCGATGGCAGTGGACGTTATTCCGCCACATTGGCTCCTGGCAGCTACTCTGTTCAAGTACATTCATTTGGGTTCGAACCGTTTACAACATCTAGCCGGGCAGTCCTCATCAATCAAACCACACTCCAAGACGTCAGGCTCACGAGAAAACCAGTTGGCACGATTCAAGGCATTGTACGCGATGCAGCGTCTGGACTGCCACAAGCCGACGTTAAAATCACGGCTATTGGCACACCAGTAACGGCCGTTTCAGACGCAAATGGAAATTACACGCTCACTTTGCCAGCAGCACAATATAAATTAACGGCAGCGCTAAATGGTTATCAACTCGGCCGTGCCACTGTCCTACCAGCAGCAGGCAGCAGCAGCCAAGTCGATTTCACACTCACCCCCACAGACTCTATTTTGTTTGTCGATGCAGGGGAATGGCTGTTTGATCCCCAACTTAACATTTACCAAGATAGTCTTTCAGCACTCAACTATGCTTTTGACACGTGGGCCATCATCGACCCATTCACCGACATACCTGACGACATAACCTCTTATGACATTGTCATCTGGTCTGATCCTTATTATTCTCCCGGCACTCTGGGAGCCGACGGCATCATTACCACTTTCCTCAAATCTGGAGGTGATTTAATCATCTCTGGTCAAAATATTGCCGCTTATGACGGCGGTTACTTTTCATCACAATCGTGGTGGTATCAATATATTGGGGGTTTTTATGGTGGAAAAACGGCCGTTACCCACACCATCGCCGGTGCAGCCGACTCCACATTTTCCAACATCAACCTTTCTCTCAATGATGGCAGCAGCGCCAACAATCAAGCTGACGTCGATGTATCGCGTCCGAGTCCTAATTCCGTCGCAGAGCCGATTTTTTATTACGATAACGGCCATATTGCAGGACTTCAGGCCGGTCGCTGCCAGCCGTATCACGCCGTCTACCTCGGTTTTGGTCTAGAAGGAGTCACTGACAACCTGGATCGATCCGCAATTCTGCAAGCCTCATTCGATTACTTCGATACACCACCCACCGTCGCCAAAGTTGAATGGCTTGATGACGAAATTGACACATTAGCCGTTCAGGGCGATCAGCTAGTTTACACGTTAACATTGCGCAACTTGAGCGATACTTATACGGATACCTTTTCCATCCAGTCGCCTAATCACGATTGGCCTGTAACAGTGATTTCCCCAACTATCACACTCGGGCCATGCGAATCAGGCCAAACAGTCGTTTCCATTCAGATTCCCACAAACGCCAACATAAACACGAAACATGCGACAGAATTAACGGCCGTTTCCGACATTAATTCCTCGATAAAAGCATCATATTATCTGCACCACAAAACGCCCGCTAACATTTTGCTCGTAGACGATGACCGCTGGTACGATCAAGAAGCTATTTTCCAAAAACATATGGATGAACTCAACTTAACCTACGATGTCTGGTCAACCAAATACATTAGAAGCAGCATCATCAACCCCAGCCCGACAGCCAACTTATTACAGGCATATGATCTCATCATTTGGTTCACAGGGTATGATTGGTTTGCCCCTGTTACCGTAGCAGAACGAGAAGCACTCACGGCATATTTAGAAAACGGCGGGCGTCTATTTCTCACAAGCCAGGATTTTCTCTATTACAATCGCAACACCCCTCTCGCCAAAGATTATCTGGGTGTGTTTGCTTACCAAGAAAGCATTACACCAACAAACATTTACGGTGGTGAACTACCCGGATTTAATCCAGAACTGGCTGGACCATTGCCACTTGCATACGATCCCTATATCAATTTCAGTGATGGTATCATCCCACTTCCCGAAGACAAAATTCTCTTTTGGAGCGATGTGGGCCTACCTGCGACAGTCGCCAAAGAAACTGACGACTATCGAGCCGTTTTCATGAGCATTCCTTTTGAAAAAATTACAGAAACAGTCCGCACCACAATGATGAATCAAATTGTTGGTTGGCTAGGTGATTTGGGCGAGTCTACAATTGAAACAGATCATGCCATTGGCAATCCCGGTGACAGCCGCACAGTTACCATCACCATCCGCAACAACAGCCGAGGCAATGACAACCAAATCACCCTCGAAAATCATTTACCAGATTCGCTATTAATCAATTCAAACACAATTCAGGGTGGTGCAATCTATCATCCGGCATCACGGATGCTTACCTGGCAAGGCACATTGGCAAACGGAGCTGTTCATCAAATTAGCTATCAAGCAACCATTGCGTCTGGCACACCATCGGGAACTCAAATCGATAATCACGTCTCATTCCACTACGCCAGGCACAATCTATCGTATGAACAGTTTGCGACAATGTGGGTAGATGCACCAGATTTAACCGCGTCGTCGATACATGTCACACCGAACACACCCTTTGCAGCAACGGCCGTTACCTACTCACTCCAACTGCACAATATTGGCAGCACAACGGCCCCCAGCACCACCGCCACATTCAAGCCACCAAAACCATTAAACATTGTTGACGGCAGCATCACCGCCACCGCTGGCAATGTGAGCGAAATTGAAGATAAGATTGTCTGGGTGGGTGACTTAAATCCGGGGGAAATGACAACCGTCACGATTGAGTTGACGCGCACGACTCCTATTCGGACCATCTGGTATCCGACAGCACTTATTCTCGAAGAAAGCACCACAGGCACTCACCTCGTTGAGCATCGACTGCTGCTGTCACCTTATCAACAGTACTTTCCAATTATTGCCAAGAATGAGTGAACTGGTATGATCATTCATAGGTTTAAAAAGGTAGGCCTAATATCCTAGCCGTAACGAACCTTCACGCAAAAATATTCACGTTTCTTTTGGCTAAGGCGTAACATCTGCGTGATACAAATGAGCCAATCTAAAAATTTAGGAAGCAGAGCAAAAGGCCGAATACAATGAAGAAACCCGAAAAACGTATCAAAATTGTTTACGTAGAAGATGAACCAAGCATTGCCCAACTATTAGTCAGTGGGCTTGGCTTATTTGGCATCGAAGTTCACCCCGTATATTCAAATGCTGAAGCGCTACTTGAAAATTTAGAAGACGGCACGTATAAAGAAGTTGATATTTTCTTCTTCGACATTCGGTTGCCAAAAATGACCGGGGTAGAATTAGCAACGATACTGCGTGAACGGGGTGAAAAACGGCCGTTTGTGCTCGTCAGCGCCTGGCCCCGTCCCCAAGCTGAAATATTGAACGAACTCCGCGCCGCCTTCCTCCCCAAACCCTTCGACTTCCCCGACGTCGTCGCGACAATTCAAAAACTTTCTCAATAAAATTTATTAACACAAAGGTACAAAGAAACAAAGAGAAAAGAACCAAACTTTCTTTTTTCTTCTTTGTACCTTTGTACCTCTGTACCTTTGTATTAAATTCCTCTCCCTATCCCGTCACATCCACAAATCGCGCCCGCGTCACCTTCACCAAATCTTTCACACCCACAATGATTTGAATGCCCCGCTGACCCGCGCTAATCACAATTTTGTCCAAACTTTGCGCTGATTCATCCAGGTAAATAGCAAACCCCTTGTTCACCAGTGCCAGCGGTGAAATGCCGCCCACTTGCAGGCCGGTCAACTTTTCGGCTTCTTTTTGGGTTGCCATTTTTAGCTTTTTTGCTTTCACAGCCTTTGCCAGCTTCTTCAAATTAAGCTGCATATTTGACTGCACCAGCACGAGCATTGGTTTGGCTTTCACATTGCCTTCGGGTGGTTTGACGACCAGCGTTTTATAGACAATGTTGGGGTCTTGGTTAACGGCGTCCGCGACTTGCTCAGCGTCGCGGATGGTTGGGGGGTAAACGGCCGTTTCATACCCCACCTTCTTCCCTTCCAACAACTTCATCCCAATCGTCTTCGTTTCTTTCGCCATAAGATTTTAAGAGGAACACAGAGTTCCATCCTCCTCTCCTTCTTCTTTAATACAACAAATCAATAAGCTGACTTTTCTCTACACCGCTCAATCCATCAAAATCTTGTAAAGCGTTGCTCAACGCATCTTTATCATACCGTGCGCCTTCCAACGTGGAAATTAATTCATTGACTAGCCAAGTATTATCAAGTTCGGTGTTGATGTCGAGAGATTGGATATGGCCTTTGTCGATGGTGAGGGTGGTTTGAAAACGGCCATCACCCACCCACCCCGACTTCTCCATACTAAACTTCGGCGACCGCCCCACATTCCACTCCCACGTATCATACCGCTCCGCCACCAGCTTGCGAATCGCCCCCCAATCCTCATCCGTCAACACATACTGCGGAACCTCCGAACCAACAAACAAACCATCCAACAACGCCTCCCGCAAACCCCCAATATCCATCCCCTCCGGCAGCACCTCACGCAAATTCATCACCACACTGCGCACAGACTGCACCGCATTCGACGTAATCTGCACCTGACGCGGGTTCAGCGCCCGCACCAGCATCTCCAAATTCGAGTCAAACAGCAGCGTCCCGTGACTCACCATCCGCTCCCCCGTCAAAAACTGCGCATTGCCCGAAATCTTCTTTCCATTCGCAAACAAACTGCTCTTTGCCTGCAACCCCACATCCACACCAAACCCACGCAGCACTTCCACCACCGGCAGCGTAAACTTATGAAAGTTATGCAAATCCTGCCGCCCATTCGTAATAAAACTAAAATTCAAGTTCCCCAAATCATGAAAAACCGCCCCACCACCCGACAGCCGCCGCACCACATGAATCCCATGTGTTTTCACATAATCCGGGTCAATCTCCTCAAACGTATTTTGATTGCGCCC
>QQUD01000526.1 GCA_008501785.1 Chloroflexota bacterium | reverse complement strand
CAAAAAGCCAAAGTTATTGATGAATTATTGCGGGTGAATCAACTGATAACAGCACTAAGCCGAGTCGCTGCACGCATTGACGCGGCGTGTTCACCTCAAGAGGTCACAGAAACCTTGGGGGGGGGGAACTCAACCAAATGGATATAATCTGTTTCGTTGGTTTGAATGATCCTGAAAAACGCTCACTTACTGTCACCTACACCTCAATTGCCCCCAAAATTCAATCCCTCACAAAAACAATGACGGGCAAGGAGATAGTTGGATTTCAATTAACACCTGAAAATTGGCCGCTTTATGTTCAGGTAATCGAAGAGAGACAACCCATCTTTCGCGATAATCTAAAACCTGTTCTATTCAAAATGGTCCCCGATGTTCCGCAAACTATTATCAAACAAATATTAAAGCTGCTCGGTATTAAAGGTGACGCTTCAGTCATTCATCTACCTTTACAAGTCGAAGGGCAAGTATTCGGCGCTTTGCTACATAATAGCAAAGCAATATTTGAAGCCGATCTGTCTGTTCTTTCTATTTTTGCCAGTCAGGTCGCCGCAGCCCTCAAGAACGCGCGGCTTTTAGACCGGGTTAGCAAAAGTGAAGCAAAGTTTAGGAGGTTATTCGAATTGGCCCCGGATGTGATTGTGATTGTGGATAAAAACGGCAATGTATTTCCGGTGGAAGTTAGCCTGAGTCCACTCGAGGCAAACGGCGAAACGCTGATTCTCAGCACAATCCGTGATATTACATGGCGAAAAAACCGCAAACGCGAGCTTGAATTACTCAATCAAGTCATGATGTCAGCCGCTGTCAGTAAAAATCAAGAAGACTTATTCAACGCTGGCTGTGAGGCAGTGGCCCGTTTTTTTGCAGTTCCCAGGTTGCACTGGCTTTGTTAGACACCACAAGTACATTTGAAACAGTCATCGCCGAACACCTTGCGCCAGGGCGCCCCTCTGTCATGAATATCAAGATTTCTGTTGCAAACAATCCAGCGCTCCAAGTTGTTCTGAATTCAGGAAAACCGATAGCCATCCCAGATGTAAAAACACATGCTGTAACAGCGCCAGCATATGATATTCTAAGTGCCCGCGGCACAGTTTCTTTGCTCATTGTGCCTATCCAGGTTAAAGGGAAAGTTGTTGGCAGTATGGGCATCGACGCCATCACCTCCCGTAACTTCACTGAGCGAGAAATAAACATGGCACAAATTGTGGCTGAAGAACTGGGCCGCGCCCTGGAAACATCCCAACTTTATGAACAACTCCGTTCACACGCCGCAGATTTGGAAGTAAAAGTTGACAAACGAACCCAGGAACTGAAGAGGGCAAACGAGCGGCTGCAAGAGTTAGACAAACTCAAATCAAAGTTGGTTACGGATGTATCTCACGAATTACGAACACCGCTGACAGCACTGAGCATGTATCTTAAATTGTTAGAACGCGGCAAACCAGAACGCCGCAATGACTATATGAAAATATTGCATAGTCAAGCAAGACGGCTCAATCAACTTGTCGAAGACATTCTCGACCTTTCACGCTTGGAAATGACTCGAGAGCGTGAATTTGGTATGGAAATGGTCGATTTAAATGAAATTGTCGATCAGGTTGTCATTGCCCACCTGCCACGTGCAGAATCTGAAAGCCTGACATTAAAGTTCACCCCCAATAAAGATTTACCCTCTATCTTTGGAGAACGCAACCAAATCGCCCAGATCGTTACAAATTTAATTACAAAATATTTTTGACCGATTTTATCGTGGTCAGCAACAAGGTAGTTCAACAATTCCAGGTACCGGGTTGGGATTAGGCATTGTCAAAGAAATCATCAACTTGCATCAAGGCAAAATTGAAGTGGACAGTAAAATTGGGGAAGGTGCCATTGTGTCTGAGTTTTCTTCTACCAGCCACGATGAGTCAGATATTTTTACCGACCCACGCATTCAGCGGATACCAGAGATTGCAAAAGATTAATACCAATCAGGTCATCAAATGACGGGATTTGATAGAAAGCTTAGTATCGCGTCCCAGAAGCAGCACCAACTGGCGCTGCTTCATTCAATTGGGCTAACGCCTCATCTGTCAATTCTACCGATAATGCACTCAGATTTTCTTCCAAATATTTGCGCCGCTTCGTACCCGGAATCGAGACAATATCATCCCCTTGCGCCAGCACCCAGGCAATAGCAAGTTGGGCAGGAGTAACTGATTTGGTTGCCGCAACGGCTTCAATCTGCTCAACCAGCGCCATGTTTCGCTCTAAATTGCCATCCTTAAAACGGGGATTGTTGCGCCGCCAATCATCTGCATCCAAATCATCAAGCGATTTGATCTTACCCGTGAGCACACCTCGCCCCAGTGGACTGTACGCTACAAAGCCAATGCCCAATTCACGAATCGTGCCCAAAATTTCAGCTTCTGGCTCACGACTCCACAACGAATATTCAGTCTGCAAAGCAGTAATCGGATGTGTCTGGTGGGCACGGCGGATAATGTCTAGTGGGGCTTCTGAGAGACCCAGGTAGCGTACTTTTCCTGCCTGCACCAATTCGGCCATCGCGCCAACGGTTTCCTCAATGGGCACGTTTGGATCAACGCGGTGCTGGTAGTAGAGATCGATGTGATCAACGCCCAAGCGTTTCAGTGATGCATCACAACAAGCATGAACGTATTCAGAACGGCCGTTTTCCCCTCATTAACAATCAACAATTAACAGTTAACAATCAACCATTCTCAACTTTCTTTCGAATTATGAAGCTGATAGCTCTTTAACGCAGCATACAAATTCAATCTGTGAACCGGCTCCCGCAGCTCAATACCACAAAGCTGTTCGATACGCTCCATGCGATTCAGCAGCGTATTGCGATGAATGTAAAGAGATTGCGCAGCATCCACCAACGCCGCACCATGTTCCAGGTAATGCTCCAAGGTTTGAGTCAAGCTGGTGCCGCGTTTTTCATCATACTCAACCAAAGTTTGAATATGTTTCAGGTATTGATTGTCTGCCCACTGTTCCGACGGCAAATGATAGAGCCAATGCAGCAGTCCAAGCTCTTCAAACACGACCACCCCTTCTTTTTTGCCCATCGTCAAGTTAATATTCACAACTTCTCTGGCTTGCTCATAATTACGACGCATCCCGTCTGGGTCTTGTCGCAATGGCGCACAAGGACCAGCCACGCCGATCAACAAAGGCTGTGCTGGATGGCTAAGTTTAGCCACAAGCTCTTGAGCAACTTGTTTGCCATCCTCTGCATTCTCGCTTTCCAGCAAAACCAACAAAACACCTTCACGCCACACCATCAGCGGTTTTTCTCGCTTCCCTTCAGCCCATTGTTCAATATCTTTCACCAACGAATTGCGATTGGCACCTGGTGGAAAAGGGGCATGAATCAACAAAACTTGATGCGGTTGGTCAATGCGGTAATTGATTTGCCTGAGCTGCTCGTGTGCCGCAATCAAATCATTATCACCACGCAGCAGCCGCTCAAAGAAGTCGCCACGCAGCACATCACGAGCTTCACGTCGTGCCTTGTCTTTAAACAAAATGAGGGCCGCCACCGTGGCACAGTGGCGAATTGCCATTTTATCGAGGTCAGTGAGCGGCGTACCGCCCGAAATAATCCAGATGTAGCCATGAATTTCTAAGTCCACAATGATGGGGGCTACAAAGCGCTCCATTGTGACGCCTAAATCGGGAATCGGGCGGATGCGCAGCGAGTCTTTGCGTTTGAGCAGCTTGTCGTAAATGCCAGCATTAAGCAGATATTGCGCTACGTCAGGGGTGGTACGGCCGTTTTCCACACTCCGCTCTCTTGCTTCATCTACCCGCCCCACCTGCGCCTCTGCCAAAATGCGAAAAGAAGGGGATTCAATCGTAATCGAACGCTGTAACAAGTGCGCCAGCGTAGCTGCTAAATCGTCCAGGTTTGCATCTTCCAACACCAACTGCGTCAACTGCTCATTGATGCGCACCGATTCTTGCAAAAGTTGATACCGATCATTCACAATTTGTCCAAGAAGTGATTCAGACACGTTTATGTAAAGCAAATCAGGAGGCGCTGCCAATAGCGGAAAGTTATACGCATCAGCCTGTTCCTTCATAATGGCCGGAACGTCATCAAAATATTGGCCAACACCCAATACCATTCCTGCAAACTTTTTCTTCGCTAATTTCGGAATCAAGGTTTCTTGCTGTTCAGGGTTTTTGTAGAGTGCATAACCACTCGTTAATAACAGGACACCTTTTCGTTGCCACTCAAAATTTGTATCGGGCATATCAACAACATGCACCCAACGAATCTCCTTGTCCAGGCCACCTTGACCTGCAACGAGTGTGGATGATGCCAGCACGGGCATCTGTAGCGCGTCTTTGACAGTTAACATAGCTCGTAAGTTTAACTGGAAAATGTAAGATTGGCACATCAGCAGCCGCGATAGACTACTGAGAATTCGTTGTCAGGCGTGGAATTCGGGATAGAATCCAAACCATGAGCGATGAACCAGAATTCAAGATGACAAAGATCACGGCGATGCATGGCATCTCGGCCACAGGTGACACGCTGCTGATTGGTGTCCAGGTGAACAATCAGCCATTTGGGTGGGGTGAATGTATGGGATTGTTTAACGATCCGTCGATTGTGTACAACATGGGCACAGCCACCAGCACAATTCATAAGGTGGTGGCTCCGGTGCTGCAAGAACGGCCGTTTACCAACATCCGCGACCTCTGCCAACGACTTGAAGGGCTGACAGAACCCATCACCAAATTAGAGCCTGAAGTCGTGCAACCAACACCTGCTGGCACATCTCGCCGAGCCATGTTAACGGGC
>QQUD01000720.1 GCA_008501785.1 Chloroflexota bacterium | reverse complement strand
TCTTGCGGCAAATAGTCACGCATAAATTGGGGCCAAAAGTTTTCTAGCCCATCCTTACTGATGTCGGCACGGCGAATGATCAATTGTTCGCTGTCAGGATTGGGGAAAATACGGCCGTTTTCACAAATCTCCCTATCTGCCTTCACCAAAAAATAATACCCAAACTCATGAAACTCCCGTCCATCTTGATGTTTGAAAACTAATTCTGAAAAATAAGCGAGTTTGTCTACAGTTACGGCTGCACCCGTTTCCTCGCGCACCTCTCGATGCAGTGCATTCATGATCGATTCCCCAAAATCAACCCGCCCCCCAATTAAAAAAGACCATCGCTTGCTCTTCCACTCCGTTACCACCACCTGTCCATCTTCGATAATAATGGCACGCACAACGATATTGATATGTTGATTTTCCCCTTTGATCATTGAAACTCCTTTGTTGATTGGTGTCAGGTATCAGCTTTCAGCAATCAGCAAAAAAGCTGACACCTGACACCTGATGGCTGATACCTGACTGCTGATACCTTTTTAATTTCCCTGAAACCGCTACAATAATGGCATGAAAACGGATGAATTTCAATATGAATTACCACAGGAACTGATTGCCCAAACGCCGCTGGCGCAGCGGGATGCTTCGCGGTTGCTGGTTTATGAACGAGAAAACGGCCGTATTGCCCACCAACAGTTCTCAGATATTTTAGACCTATTGCATCCCGGTGATGTGTTGGTTGTGAATGACAGCCGGGTAATTCCGGCGCGGCTGTTTGGCCGCAAGGCTACCGGCGGCAAGGTTGAAATTTTGCTGCTGGAAGAACAAGCAGACCAAACGTGGAAAGTGTTGGTTGGCGGGAAAAGAATCGGTGTTGGCACGGAAATTACGCTGCAAAATGGTGATAGTTCTGATAGTGAGTTGGTGGGGGTGGTAACGGCCGTTCTCGATGGCCCGCAACGCATCATCCAATTCAACCATTCGATTTGGGATGTGCTATACGATTTAGGACACACACCACTGCCTCCATACATTCATACCCAGCTCGACGATGATGAACGTTACCAAACTGTGTATTCGCGTCCCGAAGGGTCTGCGGCGGCCCCGACGGCTGGGTTGCACTTTACCGGCGATTTGCTGCTGGCGCTGCGCGACAAAGGCGTCATATTTGAGACGGTCACGCTTCATGTGGGGCTGGATACGTTCAAACCAGTTGCAGCTGAAACGGTGCAAGGGCATCAAATTCACAGCGAATGGGCGAAACTCTCAACTGAGACTGCAAAACGTATTAACGAAGCAAAACTGGCCGGAGGGCGACTAATTGCAGTTGGCACAACTTCGATGCGGACTTTGGAAACGGCCGCGCTCCGCTCCGCAGGCATCACAGGTTCACTGCAAGACATCAGCCATCGTGATGCCATCGGCGAAACATCAAACATGTGTCCATGGAAACCAGTTGCCGCATTTGAAGGACCAACCGATCTATTTCTTTACCCAGGTTACAAATTCCGAGCAGTAGATGCACTGATAACCAATTTCCATCTGCCACAGTCGAGTTTGTTGATGCTGGTGGCCGCGTTTGCTGGGTTAGATGAAATGAAACGGGTGTATGAAACGGCCGTTTCCGAAAAATATCGCTTCTTCTCATTCGGTGATGCGATGTTCATTCAATAGCCTCACCCCTGCGATGTCATTTCGACGAGTCTTCGAGGAGAAATCCCCCTTCACACATTAAAAGCGGGATTTCTCGGAAAACCTACTAAGAACACAACTGTGTTCTACTCATATTTTGTGCTGGGTCTTCCCGGCATAAGTTGCTCGAAATGACGGATACTGATGGCACCTTGAAATCAATAACGATTGCTTTTTGACAAAAATTCAATCTATAATGAGCAAACTATGTCTTCAACAACCGTCCTAATTTTGTCAATTATTGCAGCCATCATTCCCACGCTGCTCTACATTTTGATTATTTACTGGGTAGACCGATATGAAAAAGAGCCAATCTGGTTGCTTATATCTGCTTTTCTTTGGGGGGCAATTCCCAGTATTGCAGTTGCATTTGTCTTCAATAGTGTTTTAAGCATCCCATTTTATTTATTGGCGGGGGAAGGAACGGGAGATGCTTTAACAGCAAGTCTAATCGCACCACCCGTTGAAGAATCGGTAAAAGGGATTGCCCTACTCGGCATCTTATTCTTTTGGCGACACGAAATTGATAGCATTCTCGATGGCATAATCTATGGAGCGATGGTGGGGATGGGGTTTGCGATTGTTGAAAATGTCTACTATTTCGTGAATGTGTTTAACGAAGGCGGCGTGGAAGCGTGGAGCGTCAACATTTTTATGCGAGCAGTTGTTTTTGGTTTAAATCATGCCCTGTTTACCAGCATGACCGGCCTGGGTATTGCCATCGCCCGCATGACGAAAAATCAAGCATTGAAATTTATCGCCCCTGTTGGGGGCTGGATGGCTGGGGTCTTTTTGCATTTTGTCCACAATGCGTCTGTGTCCTTTGGTGAATTGCTTTGCATAGTGGCGCTGATTTTTGACTGGGGCGGGGTTTTGCTCATTTTTGGCATCATGGTTTGGGCTGTGTTGCAGGAGCGGAATTGGATTCGCGTTTATTTGGCGGATGAGGTGGCGGTGGGAACGTTAACGGCCGTTCAATACGAAATCGCCTGTTCAGGACGCAAACGAGTCCGTTACATTTGGAGCCAACTGTCTTCAGGCGGTTTTGGCGAATTTCGCCACGCCACCCGCTTCTTCCACCGATGCAGCGAACTAGCGTACAAAAAACATCACATCACGCTTTTCCACGACGACGAAAAAAGCGTGGAACTCGCCCATGAATTGCGTGGGGAAATCACCTCGTTGGGTGAAAACCTGGCTTAAATATTGGGGAGCCACAACAAAATGACAACTCCAGACGAGAAAGATAATCAATCATATCAGATTTCCTTGCCCCTTGATGAATCACAGCATTTACAAAAACTCAGGGAGACGGAAAAGCAGAAACGCTTATTGGTGATTCTGGTATCAATCGTAGGATTTCTAGTGGTAGCGTGTCTCATCGGTATCGGGATTGCTGCTGCACAATGGTCACGTCTGAATGCCCATCCGCAAGTTCTCTGGCGGCACAAAGTAGGCGGAACAATTGCATCGGCTCCATTTATTTCAAATGGTGTAGTTTACTTTGGCACCTTAGGGGATTCGCCAGCTTTTTTTGCCGTAGATCGAGCAACTGGTCAAGAATTATGGCGCACGCCAACCAGCGATTTGGTTTTTGACTGGGTATCAACTGTTGCCAACGGGATGGTATTTTTAACCACTGATGATGGTTACTTCCTGGCATTAGATGCAGATACGGGTAAAGAGCAATGGCAATTTGGCCCTGAGCAGCGTCAAGAAAATTTACCTGACGACCCTGAATGCCTCTGGTGTGCGCTCAAATTCCGGCCGCCAACTATTGCCAATGGCATCATTTATGTTGCTAGTCATGATGATTACATTTATGCGCTTGATGCCAGCTCTGGAACCGAAAAGTGGCGTTTTGACACTGGTAGTTTGGTTTGGGGCGCACCGATTATTGAGGATGGACTCTTGTATGCGGGGTGTAATAACGGCCGTATCTACATCCTCGACGCCAAAACCGGCATCGAGCAGCAGCAGTTCAATTTCCTAGGTGATATAAATTCTATAAAAGTTGAAGGCAATATGCTCTACATAGCCACCGAGCTAGACCTAATAGCAAAAAATCGGCATACCGGTGTCGAGCAGTGGCACAAAATAACGTCAATCATGGATGGTTTTAGCAGGCAGCTGCATATGGATGATGAACGGCTTTATTTACTATCGATGAGTCGAATGACGGCCATCGATAAATCAACTGGTTCTTTCGACTGGAAATCTAATAAATTTCATGGCTCTGTTTTCAGTGAACCAGCAATTGCAGAAGGAGTTGTGGTCGTGGGCGATGCAGATAGCTATCTCTATGTGCTTGATGCAGGCACCGGGAAGCTAATTCGTCGTTATAATATGGTTCTCCACGATCCAACCAGTAAAATGTCTTATGGCGCTGAATTTATATTTGATCCAATTGTTGTTGATAATGTCGTTTATTTTGGCTGGTACGACTATCTGTACGCAATGCAAATGCCAGAATAATTCGGCACAAAAAAATCATTTTGCTAATTTCGATTATTCGAGTGGCTCACCCTTTCCAGTAAACATATCAGCAGGCGCTGTATTTGGCACTAGCATACGCAATGCACCAGGCTTGATGTCACAGAACAATGGAGAGAATCCAGCGGGATCACCATCTGCATGACAGCCAATCACCGGTTTTGTATTTACAGTGATTTGCTTGCCTTGTACCATGATCACATCATCATCTTCTGTGTGTTTAGCCAATTTAGTCGCAATGGCATACTGAATCAGGCGATGCATTCCTTTACCACGAAACAGCCAGATTTCTAACAAACCATCATTCAATATGCCGGTTGGATTGAGCAGCACTTCTCCACCATACATACGGCAGTTGCTCACGGTAATGAGTACAAACTCGTCCTCGAAGATACGGCCGTCTACATTCACCGTAGCCCGAATATTTGGATACTGCTGCATCGCCTTAAAGCTTTGCATCACATATCCAAGTGGGCCAAGTTTTTTAGACCAACGAGGACGCGGTTCTATTTGATGGACAATATACCCATCAATCCCTGTACCGGACCAGAGCAGCCAATAACGGCCGTTTCCCTTCCCATCATGCCGATAACCCAAATCCATAGAATAAACACGGCCGTTAGCCAACACTTGTGCGGCATCAAGCAATCTTTGTTTATCCAAAAAT
>QQUD01000392.1 GCA_008501785.1 Chloroflexota bacterium | reverse complement strand
CGAGACAGTAGCTTGAGAGACACTCGCCTCCCGTGCGACCTCAACAGAGGTTATCCGCTTTTTAACCATCATGCGCTTTATTTCTCTAATGTAATTAGATGATGTGGCGTACAGAAGCGAGGTGGTGGAGGCCACATCGATGACAGATTAGAAGATGTGTCTCAAATCAGAATGAGCTTTGTTTGCCTGAGCAAGAAGTTGATATTCTGATTTGATGCTTTTTGGCGCTTAAATGTAGTGTTGTATACAAAATGATGCATACGTATGCATCATAGTAGCGCATACGTATGCATCTGTCAAGAGAAAATATTTTTATGCAGTAAAAAATGGTGGCCGTTTCCTTTCAACCAACCGATTTAATGATTTGCAAAATTTTGTTATTTAACCCAATAAATCGTGTTCAGCGACCTTTCTTCAACCTGATCCTGTGTTCAATATCCTTTGTGTACGGTTGAGCACATCAAGTCCTTGTTGCTTGAGCCAGTAAGGAATATCGATCAAAACCCAATTCTCAACCAGTTTATCTCCTTCGCGACGATAGATATCCACAACTTGCATTTCCGCGTTTATATCGCTGCCTGGCAAACCTAAAAAACCGCCAATGGGGCGGTTAGACAAATTCGGCCAGCCAAAGAAACAGGCAAAATTTCCTTCTGCAAACCGACAAACATGGCCGTAAAATTTTTTGTCAGCCAAATTATTGCGAAACGGAAGCTGGTGCTGCTCTTGATAGCGCGGAATCGAGTAAGATGCCCCAATGCCAGCAGGTCCATACCAAATCATACGGTCAGACCACGTTCTTTCCAGCACTTCCGGTGGGCATCCCATCGAGCCACTTTCATTTAACTCGGTTAGGTCATCAACCATCTTGTTAACTAGAGCTAGCGTTTCCACGGCTTCATCTTCAGGTGCATCTTCAAATAACAAACCATCATGTGTGCGTGGCCCTGGATAATTGAAGTAGACGCCGGTTGAGGGTGGCAGCGGATACGTGCCTGCTTGCACCATCAGCCCGATGATGTCGATAAATAATCCTGTCTGGGTGATTTTGCCATTTTCCACGCAGTTGAACTCAGCATAACGTAAATTTGCCATCTTGCGCGTGTGTGGAATGCCCAGCCAGTCTGCATCGAACAGTCCCATGAAGTTGCCCATGCTCATCACCCACTGCTCGCCGCTGATTTCGTTGGTGCCTGCAATAAAAATGTCCTGACGGCGCTGCATGTGCGTCAGCGATGTCATCAATGGTTTCCAAAATGTGTTGGCAATCGCTTCGGTACCATGCTGTTCACGAAATGGATAAACGCCGCGCCAGCGATATGATTCGGCGGTAAATTGTTGAAGAACGGCCGTTACCGTCTCCGCCGTTGCATTTTCCATCGCATCAAAATAGCTAAGCACAAATTTTTTTGCTGATTGATATTTGTTCATTTTTATCCTGTTGGTTTTGGTAGAGACGCATGGTTTTGTGTCTCTATGGTAGCGTTGTTTATTATAGGACAGGTAATTTTGCTAGTAAATCAACCCCTGATTCCAGTGCAGCACCGATCAGGTCGATCATGACCCAGTTTTCTAGCAATTTATCCCCATCACGTTTCCAAAAGTCCATGATGTTCCAGCCGATACGTTTTCCTGTTGGGGGCCAATTCATGAACGGGTGTAGATGCGTTCCGGCAAGGCTGGGCCAACCGGTGGATGCAGCGAAACGGCCGTTTCCAATCCTTGCCTGATGCCCAACCCCGCGCCGGTCTGGAACGGCACCCACAATCGGACCTTGTGCATTCTTTTTAAACTCATCCAAGCCATACGCGGACCCAATCCCGACCGGCCCATGCCAAACCATGTGTGGATGCCAATATTGCTCTAGCCCCTGGCTTGCCTGGTCTTTGCCATCGTATTTGTTTAGACCACCAAAAATCATTGCCTCCACAAGCTGGCGCGTCTTTTCCGATTCGAGGGGGTCTTGTTTATCTAACAAAATGGCATCGGCTGCCAATGGCCCAGGAATCCAGATGTCACGGCCATAGTTGGGCGGCAGCAGATACATACCACTTTGTCGCAGCAAGTCGGGCAGGTCAATGAGGATGCGGATTTCGGAAATACGGCCGTTTTCCACCCGACAAAACTCACCAAACCGAAAATGGACGCTGCTGCCACTGGCCGGAATGACTACATGGCCCAGTGCCCAATTGTTAGCAAAGGTGCCAATAAAATCGCCTGTGCCAGCAACCCAATCACCCCCCTCAAAATGACCAGTGATGAAGAAATACGGCCGTCTTCTCAAATCGGGCATTGCGTCCAGTAAAGGCTGCCAAAATTGCGACCAAATTGCGTCTGCCCCATTTAGATGGCGTAAGGGTTGGAATCCATGCCAGATAACATTGGGGTGAACTGCTTGCGAAAAAATGTTAGCGTTGTCATGACTGTTTATTTTTTGCCAATAGTGCCAAACGAGTGCTTTGTTTTGTAGGTTTGTATCGTTCATTTTGAATTAGGTGGCAGCAACGGATGGAGAAATGAGCGGATTTTTCCGAACCATTATCCGTTTATTTCCTCATCCGTTGTTGTCTTGATGATGATCAAATATTGTTATCGACGCGCAACCGTTATCTCGCGCATCCGTGAAAACACATCAACACCCAACTGATCATAGACGCTCAAAAGGTCTACGAGCACCCAATTTTCACGAATCAAGCCATTTTCGATGCGCCAAAAGTCCAGACTGCGCATCTTGATTTTCTTATCCGATGGCGCGATTCCTAGCCAACCATCACTGCTTAGAGTCATTTGCATGTTCGGCCAGCCGGTGGTGCCCACGTAATTGCCATCCCCGAAAAATGTGTCTGCGTCTTTGACTGCGCCCCGACGGTTTGGCATCGCTTTTAGGAACGGGATTTGGTGCCAGTTGCGGAATCCAGCGATGCGGCGCATGGAGCCGATGCCTGCCGGACCATACCAAATCATTTTGGGATGCCAATATTTTTCAAGCTGCATCACAGCCGGATCGCTGTTTTGCGGATGTTTGCCCAGGTCGGTTAACATATCGAGGATGTGCTTGACGCTGGCATCTGCTTGCGCCTTGTCGTGGGGTGTGTTGATGATGCCGTCTTGGGTTGCGGGGCCGGGTACATAAAATTCGACGCCCAGGCTTGGCGACAGTGGCCACGCATTGGCCTGCATCATCACTTGCGGAATGTCCCAGATGGCCTGCATTTCAACGACCTTGTTGCCTTCGATGCGGAAGAATTCGGCGTAGCGCATGTAGATGGGGTGTTGGGTGGGGGGGATGTCGAGAAACGGCCGTTTCATCACCCCAAAATAATGCCCACCACAGCCAACCCAGTTGCCGCTTTGGGAAGACCCCGCCATGAAAATGAAGTCACGGCGTTCGAGGTCGGGAACGGCCGTTAACAACGGCACATACGCCCCCTCAAACAACCCGTCCGGCCCATCCAAATCCTCAAACGGAAACGCCAAATGAACTTCGCAATCAGGCGCAAACACCTCACGCAGCTGTTCGCGCAGTTTAGTTTCATCACAATCGTACAAGGCTGACCGAAAACGACCGATTAAATTTTTGTTTTTTGAATGAATATTGTGCATAAAATAACCCCCACACCATTGTATAAACGAAAAATTGAACTTTCAGAATTTAACTTGGTAATCCTGAAGACAACAGTGGATGTAGAAATAAACAGATTTCCTCCAGGCATTATCCGTTTATTTCCCAATCCGTTGTAGTCATCTCTTCTTACCGAATTAATTTATTAAATTCCATTCTTGCGTCTCTATCCCTTAACCGCACCAGCAGCCAGACCTTTCACCAGATTCTTCTGGAAAAACAAAATGACGAGCACAATCGGAATGGTAGCCGAAACGGCCGAAGCCGCCGCCAGCGTCAAGTGACGCGGATCTTCACCACCGGTAAAACGAGAAATCGCAACCGGTAACGTCCATTTGGTTTGAGTCAGCAAACGCACCAGCAAAAATTCATTGTAAGCCAGCAGCAGCGAGAACAATGCTGTCGAAATAATACCTGGCCACATAATTGGAATAATCACTCTTGAAAAAGCGGTCAGGCGGTTGCAGCCATCCACCATGGCAGACTCTTCAAGTTCACGCGGAATATCCATAAAGAAGCTGCGCAGCATCCAAATCGTGAATGGCTGGTTTACAGCAACCAATGTAATAATGACCAGGAGGCGGGTATCCAGCAAATTCGTCGCCGTGCCAATCCAGTAATAGGGCAAAATGAATGCCAAACGCGGCAAAGCACGAAAGGCCAATGCTGCAATCAAAATGACTACGCTGGCGAACCCTGCATAGCGTGCTAATGAATATCCGGCCAAACAGCCGATACTAATTGAGACAACAACGGTGCCCACTGTAACAATAATCGTATTGATAAAGTAGTCATAGAATTTAGCTGTGTCTACAATTTGGGGAATTCCCCACAGCAGCAGGACAAAAGCTAGGCCCACGAAGGCATAAATGATGCCATTGCGCACAGGGATGTAGCGGGCGAATAACAATAATGAGATGAGAAGGACAACTGCCAACAAGATGAAGTAGGCGATGGTTGCACCATTTTCAGGAACCGAACGCAGCCATAAATCTGTATAATTTTCCCAGGTGGGCGTAAAAAATATCAGTGGCGTTCGGGAGTTTGCATCTTTTAAATTTTTGAACGATTGCAGTGTTGTCCAGAAAAAAGGCACAATGCTGTAAATCGAAAACAAGATCAAAAACAGGTGAATGAATACGCGAGCAACCGGATTTGTTACCTTTTCCATGATTAACGCTCCTCAATTTGTTGTCGATAGGCCTGTACTAAGTTCGGTA
>QQUD01000359.1 GCA_008501785.1 Chloroflexota bacterium | reverse complement strand
CAAATGCACCTTCTTGCGTAGCCAGCACCGACATCTGCACATCCCCCGTCTTTATATCCCAAATTATTAATACTCCATCATCACCCCCACTGGCTAGTAAAGTGCCATCTGGACTGAATGTAATTGAACCCACGACATCGGTATGACCTTCTAAGGTATGAATGGTTTCCCAGGAATTGATTTCCAATATCTTTATGAGGTTATTTGATGCTATCACCAATAATGAACTATCTGGTGAAATTTCCATTCCCATGAAATTCTCATTGATGAATTCTGGAGGCACAATATCTTCTAAAGGAATGGTTTCTAATCTATCGCCACTTTTTATATCCCAGATTACGATTGATTGTTTACCATTATTCGCCAAACCAATTCCCATCAACCCGTCCCTATTGGGGAAATAATCAAGACCTAGAATATTTTCTCCCTCTTCCGTCAAAGTAAATTCAACCCGTGAGGCTTGCAAAGCGGCGCGTACTTCTTCCTCTGCTTCAGTGGTGTAAGCACTTTCTAAGGCTGCTAGGCCTAACAGAAGACTCCGTTCAGGATCGAATTCCAGGTTGGCATTGGCAGCCAATGCTAGTTCACGCGAAGTAGTTAGACGCAACTGTTGTTCGGCAATTGCTTGCTGTTGTTCTGCGATTTGGCGTTCGTTTATAGCAATGGCTTCGGCGGTGGCGCGGAAGTTAGTTTCTTCTTCGGCTTGTTGTTGGGCTGTTAATGCCGTTTCTCGCTCTGCCTCAGCTTCTGCCTCTCGTGTTGTAGCTAGATTGGCATTCCGAATGGCGTCAGCTTCACTTGTAGAGGCTAATATCAAATTAGCAAACGCTTCAACCTCTCGCGTTGCTGCCAGATTGGCATTATTGGTAGACGAGCGGGCAAATCCAAAAGCGGCAATTGCCAGGATGATGGCCAAGACGGATACGCCTGCCAAAATGAGTGCGCGCTGGCGCGAGTTCTGGGCGGCTGTGGTTTGCTCCTCCGCACGTTGGGCCTGTTCCTCGGCAAGCTGATGTGCTGTTTCCAGTTCGCGCTGGCGGCGTGCTTCTTCTTCTGCATGGCGTTGATTTCGGGCAGCAATGCTGCTGTTCAAAATGGTTTGTTCGTTTTCTGTTAGCGCAATTGTGGTCGTTTCAAACCACGATTCAAACTCAACTAACCTGCTGCCACGCAGCAGGTAGCTGTCGTCCTGGCCTGCGTTGTGCCATTGCCGTGTGGCATCTGCCAACAAACGCTGTCTGCGCACATCTTCACGGCTGTCGCTGAGCCAATTGCGCAGGCGTGGCCATTCGCGCAGCAGCGCTTCGTGGGCGACTTCGACGGTGGCGGCGCGTGTGACTGGGTCGTGATCGAAGGTGAGGAGGTGGAAACGGCCGTAAGCATCCAAGGTTAATTGTTGATTGTTATTTGTTGATTGTTGATTGTTATTTTCTACGCCTGCAATCGACATGAGTTCAGACACCAAGACCCGCCGCCGCGTATCTTCAACGCCTTCACCCAGCGTGATCAGGCGTAGGAAAAGCTGGCGGGTGGCTGCTTGCGCGGCGTTGTCCAGGTTGTTGTAAATTTCATCGGCGCGACGAGCCAGTGCGCCAAGAACACCGCCGGTGGATTGGTAATTGGCCAAGGTTAATGTTCGCCCTTGCCGATTCTCAAACAACTCTGTTAAGCCATATTGCATCAAGGGCAATATGCCTGGTTGGTCGCCCACTTCGCGGATGATTGTGGAGACGAGTGCTGGTTCCATCTCCATCCCCAACTGTGTGATGGGTCGGGTGATGGCATCCGTCAATTCATTTGGGGTCAGCGGCAGCACAAAGGTAGTGCGCTGGCGCATCATTTCGCCAAAATCGACGTATTGCAGTGGCCGGTCGGTGAAGTCGGCGCGGAGGGTGATGATCAGGCGCAGGCGTGATTTGGGGTCGAGAACGGCCGTTACCAACCCCTCCAAAAAGTGACTGCGAATCTGTTCATCCTCTACTAGCGTAAACAGCTCCTCAAACTGGTCGATGACCATCACCAGTTCCGTTTCATCATCATTTGGTAGGATGCGGTGGATGGCCCGATGTAAACCACGTGGACCATCCCTGAGCTGCGATAATAAACTATCTGGTGGATTGACTGCCACACGCAGCAGCGCCGCTTCCACTTCTTCCCAAGGATGGCTGCCAGGAGTCAAATCAACGATGAACCAGCTATCTGAATCGGGTAGACCACCGCGCCGCAGGGCTGGTATCAGTCCCGCTTTGACGACCGACGATTTGCCGCTGCCACTAGGTCCGATAACGGCCACAAATCGGCTCAGGTCAGAACCGTCGGCCATCATGCTCTGCAAATCTTGCACAAGTGCTTTACGGCCGTAAAAGTTGCCCGCATCTGCTTCGGTGAAAGCGCGCAAGCCACGATATGGGTTTTCGAGCGCGGTAATTTCTTGGGTAGAGAGGTCGGGAGTGACCATTTTGTGTATGGGTGGGGTGGTGGTGGAAACGGCCGTTTGCCACCCTCGCTCCAAATCTGCTAACAGCGCAAGCGTGCTTTGATAGCGATCCTCAGACTTTTTGGCGGTTGCTTTTTGAATCACATCATCAATGGCTGGGGGGAGTTCGGGCAGGACTTCATGCAGCGGCGGCAGTGGGTCATTTAAATGCTGCTGCAAGTAAGCAACCGGGGTGGGGCCTGGAAATGGCTTTTGACCGACAAGAATTTCATAGAGCATGATACCCAAGCAGTAGATGTCGCTTTGGGCTTGAATCGGTTCTGCCAAAATTTGCTCGGGTGAAATGTAGGCGGGAGAGCCAACCAGCACCCCTCCCTGAGTGAGTTGACTTTCCTCAGAGGTGCTCAGATTCTTGGCAATGCCGAAGTCGGTAAGATAGGCATTTTTATCTTCGTCGAGCATGACGTTGGCTGGTTTGATGTCGCGATGGATGACACCGTGCCGGTGGGCGGTGTCTAATGCCATGCAAAGCTGTGGCACCAAGCGCTTAAAGTCAGCCATCGGCATGGGACCGGAAGTGATTTGTTCCTCAAGACTTCCGCCGCGCAGCAGGCGCATAATCAGATACGCTGCATCTGGTTCGCGCCAGTAATCGTAGAGAGGCACAATATGCGGATGTTCGAGCCGCGCCACCAGCTGTGCTTCAGTTTCGAAGCGGCGAATGAAGGTAGGTTGGTTGGCGAAGCGAGGCAAGATGATTTTGACAGCCACATCTCGTTGGACAGAAGGTTGAATGGCCTGATAGACGACGCCAAATCCGCCAGAGCCAATCAGTTCACCCAACAGAAATCCCTTCACTGCCCGACCGGTTAAGTCGGACATGCCAATTTCACCTGGGGACGGAGTTGGTTTGGGAATCGGCGTTTTCGCTTTTTTTTGTCTGGCTAATCGCACAAAATCAAGCTGTTGGGCATCAGGAATCTTAAGTGAAAGGGCCAACAGTTCAGCCATTTGGAAAGACGGCCGTAAATTACCGGCCTCAATCCGGCGAATGGTTATTGGCGCGCAACCAACTCGGTGCGCTAATTCAATTTGGGTGAGGTCTAGGGCAATTCGTCGCTCTTTTACAATTTGGCCGAAACTGGCGTCTGACGACATGGAGAACCTCCGAGGGGTGATAATGATAATAGCAATCAGCTTTCAGGTGTCAGCTATTAGCGAAGCGCAAGTACAGCGGGTACAACTTAATAAACGGTTTGGTGGCGGTATTGTTTTGTTTGATTGATTGTGCAAATTTCATCTGTAGCAGTGATGAGATGATTTGATTTTACTGATTTTTGAAGGTGATTCAAGGGAAGATGGTGTTTTGTATAACTTTTTGTATCGGTTAAAGCATAGAGCTGACAGGTCTTCTGAGACCTGTCAGCTCTAGAGAGGAGGAAGATTATCGGCCGCAAACCCCTAAACGGCCGTTAGTCCATAAACTTGATTTGCATCGTGAGATGCCTACTGATGCTTTCACTGTAAACCTACATGACGGGTAAAAATAAACCCTAACCAATTCGCAAACAATTCGAATCAATTGGCTGGACACGCATCCACATGTAGATATTCTTTGCACTCTGCTTCTGTCAAATTGCGAGACACACGAGATTGGGCGATTGCCAGCAGTTCCTCGAAATTAAGGGTGTAAATATGAATGCCCTGCTCACCTATTGTTGCCAAGTACTGTCCATCCAAACTTAGTGCAGAAGGGCGCAATCCCTGTGGCAAGGTAACTAATGCTTCCTCACTTTCTAAATCCCAGATCACAGTGCTTCTTCGCCCCGTGATTAGTTGACTGCCGTCTGCTGAAAAATGTACAGCGTTAATCGTCGTTGTTTCACCTTCTAAATTGGCAACCCGTTCACCCGTGGTTACATCCCAAACGCGAATGATGCCGCTTGATCCCACGCTAGCTACACGCTTGCTATCCGGACTGAAGGCTAACGCCAAGAGCCGTCTAGGACTGTCTTCTACAACGGTCATTTCCATGCCATTTTCTAATTCCCATATTTTGATAATGCCACCATCACCATCGGCTTCATCGGTAGAGGCTGCCAAGAAACGGCCGTTAGGACTAAACTTAACACTCTCTACGCCATTGGGCACTTCTCCATCGCCTGTCCAAAAAACTGAGTCGCGCGGATCAACACGCCACGCATAACGTTGCGCACCTGTTGCAACTTCCCAAACCTTCGCGTAACCGTCGGCACCAGCCGTCGCTAGAAGATTGCCATCTGGACTGAAATCGAGCCTTATTATTCCCGTAAAAATTCCACCCACATTGCCCTCGCCGTGTCCGGTAATGGTAGAAACCGCTTGATGGGAATTGATTGCCAAGATTGTCACGACGCTGTCATTACC